>NZ_JBSGZO010000439.1:0-7064 GCF_053611045.1 Streptomyces sp. NPDC054841
CCGCGGGAGTGTCCGGGCCGTTCGCGTGGTGCCGTGGCGCTGTTTGCGTACTGCGGTGGCCTGGAAGAAGACTGCGGTGACGGCTCCCTCGCGACCCTTGCGGCACTTGTCCGTCAACAGGATTTCCTACCCCGAAGGTTCGACTATCGGACGTAGCGCACCGGAAACCTGTATTAACAGTCCGTTTCGGGGGTGTCTGTCTGCGATCCCTTTGTCCGAATTTTGGGCCTCTGGGGTGGGGTGATGTTGCCAAAACGAGATGCTTTAAGTGTGGTTTACAGCCCGAACTTACCCAATAGTTGGCTTCACTGAGCTCGGGTCAACGGGTCACGCGCTGTGGGGAGCGCCGACTCACGAGCACACAGGACACGGATCTTCGCCGTCAGGGGTGTCGGCGTTGTGATGTGTCCAGCCTTGCAGTGAATACGTGGACTCATGAGGAGGAACCCATGCGCGGTGCCACGAGCGCCAGTGGGGTCGGGTCGTCACAGATGGCTCGTGCGGCCATTTTTCAGCGCACATCATCCGGTCTGGTCGCCGGCAGCGGCCGGCACTTCTGAGACCCGGTCAACCGCTCGGCTCGCGTTCCTTGGGGGGAATCCTCCCCAACTGACGTTCTTCCCAGTCGTACCGCCTACGGGGTGATCCCGTCGGGCGTGCGGTTGCGCTGCCGTACCCGTCTCGGGGTGACGGCTGGCACCGGGGGGTCGTCATGCAGCCATGGCGGATCGGGCGTAAACCGTCCGGACCGTCGCAGCGTGCAGGGATCGCGGGTCACCAGACACCCGTGAATGGACACCATCATGACCAGTCCAATTGAGATCGAGGGCGAGAAGGCCTCTGTCGCCTTGGACAAAGAGACCGCGACCCAGAACGACGGCGCGGAAACCAAGTCGCTCACAGGACGCTCGCCCAGTCAGCTGATGTGGGCGCGCTTCAAGCGTGATCGCACAGGTGTGATCTCCGCCTGTGTGGTGCTCGTCTACTTCCTCGTCGCGCTACTGGCTCCAGTCATCTCGGCGGTGTACGGGAAGAATCCCTACACGCTGTACGCGCAGGAGCCGGACTACCCCTTCCTACTGGACGACTTCGCGATGCCCACCGGTTCCTTCGGTGGCATATCTGGAGACTTCTGGTTCGGGGTCGAGCCCAAGCTGGGCCGCGATGTGTTCACCATGCTGATCTACGGCATCAGAACCTCGCTGCTCATGGCGCTGGTCCTGACGATCCTCAGCCTGGTGACCGGTGTGATCATCGGCATGGTGGGCGGCTACTTCGGCGGGAAGGTCGACTACTGGCTGGGCCGGGTGACCGACTTCTTCCTGGCGTTCCCGAACCAGCTGTTCTTCATCGCCTTCATGCCGATCGTGACCGCGCTGTTCGTCTCCCCGACGGACGAGACCCCGACGTACCTGCGGGCCGTCGCGATCATCCTGGTGTCGTGGTTCCTCGGCTGGATGGGTATGGCCCGTCTGGTGCGCAGCTCTGTACTGTCCCTGCGGGAACGCGAGTTCGTCGAGGCGGCGAAGGTCTCGGGTGCCTCGCGCTGGCGAATCGTCCGCAAGGAGGTTCTGCCGAACATCGTGACGCCGATCCTGGTGCAGGGCACCTACATGCTGCCCAGCGCCATCCTGAACATCGCCTTCCTCTCCTTCGTGGGTGTCGGCTTCGTCGAGCCCACTCCGGACTGGGGCCGCATGTTCGCCATCGGCGCCAACATCTACGAGCAGGACCCGGCGTTCATGTTCTTCCCGGGTGTCGCTCTTGTCGTCTTCGTCCTGGCCTTCAACCTCCTGGGTGACTCGGTCCGCGACGCTTTCGACCCCAAGACCGGACGGTGACGTCCATGGGCGAGGGCAGCTGCCGCCCTCGCACCGGGCAACCGGACGGTCAGGCAGCTCTTCTGGATAACAACCGACAGGTAGGTGCAACGAGCATCATGAAGCTCATTCGATCGCGCTCCGCACGCGCCATAGTCGTCGCCATGGCGGCCGGCTCCCTGGCGCTCACCGGCTGCTCCAACGACGGCGGCAAGGGCGGCAAGGACGAGTCCAAGTCGCAGAAGGACGCCGCGGCGCAGTCCAAGCCGGTTGCCTACGGTGACGCTGCCGCCTCGAACGGTCCGGCCGTCGAGGTTCCGGGCGCCAAGCCCGGTGGCACCATCAACGTCTACATGCAGTCCGACCTGACCCACATGGACCCGGGTCAGATCTACGTCAGCGACGCGGGCCAGTTCGCCAACCTGATCCACCGCGGTCTGACGAACTTCCAGGAGGACGAGAAGGGCAACCTGACCGTCGTCGGCGACGTCGCCACCGACTCCGGCAAGTCCACCAACGGTGGCAAGACCTGGACGTTCACCCTCAAGGACGGCATCAAGGACCAGGATGGCAACGCCATCACCTCCGCCGACGTCCGCCACACCATCGAGCGCATGTACGCGAAGGTGATCTTCGACGGTCCGACCTACGTCCAGAGCTGGCTCTCCGGCGACGACTACCGCAAGGCGCTGCCCGACGGTCCGTACAAGGGCAAGCACCTTCCGGACAGCGTCCTCGCGACCCCGGACGCCAAGACGGTCGTCTTCAACTTCAAGACGCCGCAGCCCGACCTGCCGCAGGCCCTGGCCATGGCCGGTTACTCCATCGTTCCGCAGAAGGCGGACACGCAGGCGAAGTACGACAAGGCCCCGAAGTCCCTCGGCCCGTACAAGGTCGCCGACTACAAGGCCGGCAAGTCCCTCACCCTGGTGAAGAACACCAACTGGGACCCGAAGACGGACGCCGTGCGCCACCAGTACGTCGACGGCTACAACTTCCTCACCACCATCGACCAGGTCAGCCAGACCAAGCGTCTGATCGCCGACCAGGGCGAGGCCAAGAACGCGATCCAGTTCACGGACTCGGTCGACCCGGCCCAGATTCAGTCCGTGATCAACAACAAGGCCGTCAACAAGCGCACGGTCAAGGGCTACCAGCCCTACGTCTGGCAGCTCTCCTTCAACCTGGACCGGGTCAAGGACAAGAAGATCCGCGACGCGATCACGTACGCGATCCCGAACCAGTCGATGATCCAGGCCGACGGTGGCAAGTACGGCGGTGAGCTCGCCGGTGGTCTGCTCGCCCCGACCCTGCCGGGCTTCGACCCGAAGTACGACCCGTTCGGCAAGCTGAAGAAGCCCAACGGTGACCCGGAGAAGGCCAAGGCGCTGCTGAAGGAGGCGGGCTTCAAGGAGGGCACCAAGCTGAGCTACGCCTACTCCAACACCCCGCGTGGCCAGGCGCAGATGGTCATCATCAAGGACGCGCTGAACAAGATCGGCTTCAACGTCCAGGCCAAGGAGATCGACCGGAAGAGCTTCTACGAGCAGATCGGTAAGCTCGACAACCCGTTCGACATCTACATGACCGGCTGGGGCCAGGACTGGCCGTCGCCGTCCACGGTCATCACCCCGGTCTACGACGGTGACCTGGTCGCCGACGGTGCGTCGAACTACTCGCACATCAAGGACCCCGAGGTCACCCAGGGCATCAACGAGGCGCTGACGCTGGAGCCCCAGGCCGCGGCCAAGAAGTGGGAGTCGATCCACCACCGCATCGTCGAGGGTGTCAACCCGGCTGCCCCGGTCTACTACTCGAAGCAGATCCAGCTGTCCGGCTCGAACGTCGGTGGCGTCAAGTACAGCACCGAGTCGAGCTACATCGACATCAACGACCTGTACCTGATCAAGCCGTAACACCACATCACGGCTGATCCGTGGGGGTGCGCGCCAGGCGGAGCGCACCCCCGCGGACCCACCCCTCACAAACTCCCGCCGACTCCGAAGAGAGCAGCCTCCCGCGATGCTTCAGTTCCTCATCCGCAGGTTGACCGGCGCCGTCGTCATCATGTTCCTGATCGGCGCGTTCACGTTCTTCCTGTTCTACACAATCCCCCAGGACTTCGCCCAACTCTCCTGCGGCAAGAACTGCACGCCGCAGAACATCGCGGTGATTCGCGAGAATCTCGGCCTGGACAAGCCCATCACCGCACAGTTCTGGGACTTCATGTCCGGCATCGTGGCCGGCCGTGACTTCAACGTCGGACACTGCGCGGCTCCGTGCCTGGGCGTCTCCTTCGAGTCCGGCGACCTGGTCTGGGACTCCATCCTCGACCGCTTCCCGCTGACGCTGTCGCTGACCGTCGGCGGTCTCATCATCTTCCTGATCTTCGGTCTCGGCACGGGTCTGCTCGCCGCATGGAAGCGCGGCACCGTGGTCGACAAGATCGTCAGTGGCGCCTCGATGGTGCTCAGCTCGTTCCAGATCTACTTCCTCGGCCCGATCGTGCTCGGTCTCTTCGTCTACAGCACGGGCTGGATGGAGAACCCCAAGTACGTCCCGTTCACGGACGATCCGATCGGCTGGGTCATCGGTCTGCTGATCCCCTGGGCCGTCATGGCGACGATCTTCACCGCCCAGTACACGCGTATGGCGCGTTCGACCATGATCGAGCAGCTGCAGGAGGAGCATGTCCGCACCGCGCGGGCGAAGGGCATGCGTCAGCGGTACGTCTTCTTCCGCTACGCCTGGCGCGGCTCGCTCATCCCCATCGTCACCATCATCGGCATGGACCTCAGCGGACTTCTGGCGGGTGCCGTGGTCACCGAGTTCACCTTCGACCTGGCGGGCATCGGCCGCCTGGCGGTGGAGTCCTCGCTGAACAAGGACCTGCCGCTGACGATGGGCGTGATGCTGTTCGGAGCCTTCTTCATCCTGATCCTGAACATCATCGTGGACCTCGCCTACGCCTACATCGACCCGCGCGTGCGCCTCGCCTAGGAGAACGACCGTGACCACACTGACCAAGACCGAAGACACACCGGCCCCGACCGGGCCGGAGGCCTTCCTCTCGGTCCGCGACCTGCGGGTGCGCTTCTCCACCGAGGACGGCGTCGTCAAGGCGGTCGACGGGCTCTCCTTCGACGTCGAGCGCGGCAAGACGCTGGGCATCGTGGGGGAGTCGGGCTCCGGCAAGTCCGTGACCAACCTGACCGTTCTCGGTCTGCACAACCGCAAGACCACCGCGATCGACGGCGAGATCATCCTGGACGGCCAGGAGCTGACCGGCGCGCCGGAGAAGGAGCTGGAGAAGCTCCGCGGCAACAAGGTCGCGATGATCTTCCAGGACCCGCTGACGGCGCTCTCGCCGTACTACACGGTGGGCCGGCAGCTCTCCGAGCCGTACATGAAGCACATGGGCGCCTCCAAGAAGGAGGCGAAGGCCCGGGCCATCGAGATGCTGGACAAGGTCGGCATCCCGCAGCCCGCGATGCGCTTCAACGACTACCCGCACCAGTTCTCCGGCGGTATGCGCCAGCGCGCGATGATCGCCATGGCGCTGATGTGCGACCCCGACCTGCTGATCGCCGACGAGCCGACCACCGCGCTCGACGTGACCGTGCAGGCGCAGATCCTCGACCTGCTCAAGGACCTCCAGCAGGAGTTCGGGTCGGCGATCATCTTCATCACGCACGACCTCGGCGTCATCGCCAACATGGCCGACGATCTGCTCGTGATGTACGCGGGACGGGCGGTGGAGCGCGGCAGCGTCCGCGAGGTGCTCCGGTCGCCCCAGCACCCCTACACCTGGGGTCTGCTGAGCTCGATGCCCCGTCTCGGCGGCGACACGAGCGAGGCGCTCACGCCGATCCCCGGCTCGCCGCCCAGCCTGCTGACCCCGCCGTCCGGCTGCCCGTTCCACCCGCGCTGCGCCTTCGTCGACGAGGTCAGCGGTTCGCGGTGCTCCGGTGAGCGGCCGCCGCTGGGCGCCGGGCGCGCTTCCGCGTGCCACCTCACGGGGGACCAGAAGCAGACCATCTTTATCGACCAGATCAAGCCCCGGCTGGGCTAGGGAGACGCAGAGACATGAGCAAGAACGTCACTCTGCCTGAGCAGCAGGGTTCAACGGACGGGGCAGGGCGCAAGCCTCTGCTCACCGTCGAGGGCCTGACGAAACACTTCCCGATCTACGGCGGCTTCCCGTTCAAGCGCCAGGTCGGTGCGGTCAGGGCGGTCGACGGGGTCGACCTCACCGTGTACGAGGGTGAGAGCCTCGGCGTCGTCGGCGAGTCCGGCTGTGGCAAGTCCACGACCGGCCGGCTGGTCACGCGGCTGCTGGAGCCGACCGGCGGAAAGATCACCTACGCCGGTCAGGACATCACCCACGCGGGCCGCAAGCAGCTGGCGCCGATCCGGTCCGAGATCCAGATGATCTTCCAGGACCCGTACTCGTCGCTGAACCCGCGGCAGACCGTCGGCACCATCATCAAGAGCCCGATGGAGGTCAACGGCATCAACCCGCCCGGCGGCCGTGAGAAGCGGGTGCGGGAGCTGCTCGAGACCGTGGGTCTCAACCCCGAGCACTACAACCGCTTCCCGCACGAGTTCTCCGGCGGCCAGCGCCAGCGCATCGGCGTGGCGCGGGCCCTCGCGCTCAAGCCGAAGCTGATCGTCGCCGACGAGCCGGTCTCCGCGCTGGACGTGTCGATCCAGGCCCAGGTCGTCAACCTGCTCCAGAAGGTGCAGGACGAGCTGGGTATCGCCTTCATGTTCATCGCCCACGACCTCGCGGTCGTGCGGCACTTCTCGCAGCGTGTGGCCGTGATGTACCTGGGCAAGGTGGTGGAGGTCGCCGACCGCGACTCGCTCTACAACCGGCCCCGTCACCCGTACACCCACGCCCTGCTCTCGGCCGTGCCGGAGGCGGACGTCGACGCGGGGCAGAAGGAGCGGATCCGTCTCTCCGGCGACGTCCCCTCCCCGATCATGCCGCCGTCCGGCTGCCGCTTCCGCACCCGCTGCTGGAAGGCGCAGGACAAGTGCGCGACCGAAGAGCCGCCGCTGGTGCAGATCTCCGGAAACCGTGAGGGCCACCTGACGGCCTGCCACTTCCCGGAGGACCCGACGACCGAGCGTGCCGAGGACGTCGTGCTGGACCCGGCGCTCGCAGCGCTCGAAGGGGAGCACGTCTCCGACGACTGACGCCCGAGCGTGAGAAACGCCCCGGCCGCCGTTCTGGCGGCC
>NZ_JBSGZO010000440.1:0-7054 GCF_053611045.1 Streptomyces sp. NPDC054841
GTCTCAGCCCTTCCAGCAGCGCACGACCGTGCCGTCGTCGACCTCGAAGTTCAGCCGGCCCGCCAGGTACTCCATGGTGATGATCGAGCCCGGCGGAAGCGCTCTGACGGTGCTCCAGCCCCGGCTGCGGGCAAGCCGCTCGGCCGTCCCGGCGTCGAGGCCGACGTAGGACTCGGGGGCGTCGTCGGGCTGTGCGGAGGGGGTCGGTATCGGTGCCATGGGATTCACCGTAGGCGGCAGCGGACGGTGACGGAAGGCCCGTTGGCAACCTCCAATAGCAGGCACCCGTACACGCGTCCGCTTCCCCACGTACCTCACCGGTCACACTTGTGTCACAGGATCACGACACGCGTTTAGTGGGGATTCGTTCATCCGTGCGCACAAACGGAGTTACTCGCACGGGAATTCCACTGAATTCACGGATCATCGCGATGCCGGTCCGTCTCGGCCCCGGAATTCTCCCTGCCGATGACCTTTCTCCGGCCGCCCGAACGCCGGAAATTCATCGTTAGTTATGCAGTTCCTACTTCTGGACGAACCGGTCGCTCACCCGTCTGCGTATCCCACTCTGTCCCGATCCGTGTCCCCACCCTGTCGGGTGGTATCGCGTGGCTAGCATCGTGGCTCCAGCCCGAGACCGAACCAGTGCCGGACGAGGCCCCGAGCCGCGGACCGCGAAGGGGCAACGATGGGGACGGACACCGCGGAAGCCGCTGCCTCACCGGCATCACTGCGCGGGCGGGGCCGGGTCGTCGTCGGCTGGCTCACGACCACCGACCACAAGAGGATCGGGCATCTCTACCTGGTCACGTCGTTCGTCTTCTTCCTGATCGCCGGGCTGCTGGCGATGCTGATGCGCGCGGAGCTGGCGCGGCCCGGGCTCCAGCTGCTGACGAACCAGTCGTACAACCAGGCCTTCACGCTGCACGGCGCGATCATGCTGCTGCTCTTCGCGACGCCCACCTTCGCCGGTTTCGCCAACGAGATCGTGCCGCTGCAGATCGGCGCGCCCGATGTGGCCTTCCCACGGCTCAACATGTTCTCGTACTGGCTGTTCCTGTTCGGGGGGCTGATGGTGCTCGGCTCGCTGCTCGTGCCGACCGGCCCCGCCGCCTTCGGCTGGACCGCGTACGCGCCGCTCAACAGCCTGGACCGGTCTCCGGGTCTCGGTATCGATCTGTGGATCATGGGGCTTGCGCTCTCCGGCTTCGGCACGATCCTCGCGTCGGTGAACTTCCTGGCGACGATCATCGGCATGCGGGCGCCGGGCATGACGATGTTCCGGATGCCGATCTTCACGTGGAACATCCTGTTCACGACGATCCTGGTGCTGATGGCGTTCCCCGTACTGGCGGCGGCGCTGCTGGTGCTGGAGTCCGACCGCCGGTTCGGCTCGGTGGTCTTCCAGGCCCCGAACGGCGGGGCGCTGCTGTGGCAGCACCTGTTCTGGTTCTTCGGGCATCCCGAGGTCTACATCATCGCGCTGCCGTTCTTCGGCATCATCACGGAGATCATCCCGGTCTTCTCACGCAAGCCGATCTTCGGCTACGTGACGCTGGTAGGCGCCACGATGGCCATCACCGGGCTCTCGGTCGTGGTGTGGGCACACCACATGTTCGCCACGGGTGCGGTGCTGCTGCCCTTCTTCTCCTTGCTGTCCTTCCTGATCGCCGTGCCGACGGGGGTGAAGTTCTTCAACTGGAGCGGCACGATGCTCAATGGCTCGCTGTCGTTCGAGACCCCGATGCTGTGGTCCGTCGGCTTCCTGGTGAGCTTCCTGTTCGGCGGGCTGACCGGCGTCATCATCGCTTCGCCGCCGATGGACTTCCAGGTCACCGACAGCTACTTCATCGTGGGGCACTTCCACTACACGGTGTTCGGCACGGTCGTCTTCGCGATGTTCGCCGGTTTCTACTTCTGGTGGCCCAAGTTCACCGGGAGGATGCTCGACGAGCGGCTCGGAAAGATCCACTTCTGGTCGCTCTTCATCGGCTTCCAGACCACCTTCCTGGTGCAGCACTGGCTGGGCGCGGAAGGCATGCCGCGGCGGTACGCCGACTATCTGGCGGCCGACGGGTTCACCGCGCTCAACACGGTCTCGACGATCGGTGCCTTCCTGCTCGGCATCTCCACGCTGCCGTTCCTCTACAACGTCTGGAAGACCCAGAAGTACGGCGAGAAGGTCACGGTCGACGACCCGTGGGGGTACGGCCGGTCGCTGGAGTGGGCGACCTCCTGCCCGCCGCCCCGCCACAACTTCACCACCATCCCGCGCGTCCGCTCCGAGGCGCCGGCCTTCGATCTGCACCACCCCGGGTTCGCGGAGGTCCCCGGCCGGCTCCCGGTGCGGCGTGTCACTCCCCCAGAGCCCGGGACAACCGGTCGCGGACCGTCCTGATGTGGCCGGTCAGCTCCGCCGGCTCGACGACCTCGAACTCGAAGCCCATGAGCACCACATGAACGACCATCACATCCAGGCTCGTTGCGCCCGTGCGCAGCAGACAGCTCTCCGGGCCCTCGGCCTCCAGGACACCCGCCGACGGTGACACGGCCTCGGCCGCGCGCTCGACCGGGACGCGCAGCCTGATCACCGCCTTCTCGGCGTACGCCGCCGTCGACACGCCCTTCGAGACATAGGCGGCGAGATCCTCGGCGGGCGGAGTGCGCGGCGCGAAGCGCGGGCCGTGCGGCGGCTTCGGGGTGACCCGGTCGACCCGGAACGTACGCCAGTCGGAGCGGTCCACGTCCCAGGCGACGAGATACCAGCGGCGCTCCGTGCAGACGAGGCGGTGCGGCTCCACGGTGCGGCGGCTCACCGAGCCGTTGTGGTCGCGGTACTCGAAGCGCAGCCGCTCGCTGTCCCGGCACGCGTTGGCCAGTTCGGTCAGGACGGACGGGTCGACCTGACCCTGCGGGGTGCGCAGCATCGGCACGGTGAAGGCGTTGAGGGCGCCGACCCGGCGGCGCAGCCGGTTCGGCAGCACCTGCTCGAGCTTGGCCAGGGCGCGCACCGAGGTCTCGCCGATGCCCTCGACGCCGTTGCCGGCGGCGGTGCGCAGGCCTACCGCGACGGCGACGGCCTCCTCGTCGTCGAGGAGCAGCGGAGGCAGTTCGGCCCCCGCACCGAGTTGATAGCCGCCGCCGGTGCCGGGGCTGGCATTGACGGGATAGCCGAGCTCACGCAGCCGGTCGACGTCCCGCCGCACGGTGCGCGGGGTGACGCCGAGCCGCTCCGCGAGATCGGCACCGGACCATTCGCGGTGGGCCTGCAGCAGAGAGAGCAGGCGCAGCAGTCTTGCCGAGGTTTCCAGCATGAGGCCGAGTCTGCCAGCGATTGAGGACAGTCAATGTCCTCAAGCCTGCGGCCGGCCCGCCGGTCCCGTCGGCCGGCAGCCGGTGCCGGCTTCCCCTGTCACTTCGGGGACAGCCGTACGCACAGGTCGTTGTCCGCGCTGTAGCAGGGCGCCGCCCGGTAGCCCTCCGCCTCGTGGGCCGGGTACACGAAGATGGCCCTCCGGTCCCATACGTCGTCGAGGATGCGGGAGATCCGTACCGGCTCCGTGCCCTTGGCCGGCCGCAGCCACAGCGTCCACAGCTGCTCCTTCGGGACGGGCGGCTCGGCGAGCGTCCGGTACGGCAGGGTGAATCCGAAGCTGCCGTCCTCGCCGGTCACCGGCACCTCGTGGACCGTGCCGCCGAGGCGCGCCTCGGCCACCGCTCCCTCGCCGAGTTCGGCGCCGTACAGCACGCCCTCGACCGTGCAGGCGCCCGGTTCGGAGCCGATGTCGCCGGCCTCGGCGTGCGGCTCACGCACCCAGGAGCGGACCACGAGCCGCCCGTCCGCCGTCGGGTAGGGCACCCGCACGACGACGCGGCCGGCTGCCGGGACCCGGTCGACGAGTGCCCGCAGATCGCGGATGCCCGGCTCGATGGCCACGTCGTCGTCGGTGAACGCGTCCCAGTGGCCCTCGGCCAGCTCGACCGTGCTGGGCAGCACGGCCCGCGAGTGCCCCCCGCCGGTCGGGGTGAGCGGGAGCCGTACGGTGTCCTCGGCGGCGGTGCCGCCGCGCCGGCGCAGAACGAACGCCGCGTCCGGAGCCGCGACTTCCGCTATGTCGAACGTGACACCACCTGCGGAGTCGGCGATGCAGTCGGCACGCGGTGTCCGCCGCTCGGTGGACGTGGTCATGCCGTCTTCCCCTTCCGGATCACATCGGCGGCCTTGTAGCGCAGGGCGTACGCCCCGTCGAGCACCGCCCCGCGCGAGCGGTACAGGGTGTCCCGCAGGGCATTGCGGGAGCGGCCGCCCACGCCCTGGTCGACCAGCTCGGTGAAGAGCGCCTCGTGACGTTCCGCGATCCGCACGGGATCGAAGCGGGCGGATGCCCCGAGGGCCGCCTCACCGGTGCGTCGCCGCAGCTCGTCGTCGTTGATCAGGCCGAGGAGCGCGTCGGCGACCGCGTCCTCGTCACCGACCGGGACCAGCCGGCCGTCGACCCCGTCCTCGATGATCTCGCCCGGCCCGTGCGGGCAGTCGGTGGAGACGACCGGGAGGCCGCAGCGCATCGCCTCGACGATCGTCATGCCGAAGGACTCGAGGTTCGAAGTGACAGCGGCGAGCGAGCCCTTGACCCACTCCGGCTCCAGCGGGTTGGCGGGCCCCATCAGGAAGACGTGGTTGTGCAGTCCGCGCTGTTCGATCAGGGCGAGCAGGGCGTTCCTCTCATTGCCCGTCGCGTCACCGCTGCCGTAGATCCGCAGCCGCCAGTCGGGGCGCGCCGCCACCACCTTCGAGAAGGCCTTGACCAGCAGGTCGTACCGCTTGACCTTGGTGAGACGGCCGGCCGCGATCACCCACTTGCTGGCGGAGTCGGCGGGGGCGACCGTCGGCGCGGGCACGCTGTTCGGCACGGACTCGATCCGCACGCCGGGCAGCTTCAGCCGCGTGCGGTAGGACTGCGCGTCGGCCTCGGTGACCGTGGTGACCGCGTCGAGCAGCGCGTACCGGTGGCCGATCTCGCGGCGCAGCCGGTAGCCGTGGCTGTCCAGGGTGAGGTGCTCCTGGCCGATGCGGACCGGGCCGCGCCGGGCCTGGCGGGCGATATGGACATTCAGCCCGGGGCGGGTGCCGACGACGACGTCGGCCTCCAGGGACTTCAGATGCGCGGCGATACGGGCGTCGGTGAGGCGGTTGTACTGCTTCCAGCGGCCGTCGCCGCGCGGGAACACCTTCGCCGGACGAGTGTAGTCCGGGTGCGTGCCGTCATAGGTGGGGCTGCCGCTGCGCAGATCGAGCAGATGACGCATGCGTACGCCGGCGGGGGCGCCGAGCGTCGGCTCCTCACGGTGACGGAAGACCGAGACGATCTCGACGTCGTGCCGCTCGGCCAGTATCCGGGCGAGGTTGAACGTCGTCCGGATCGTCCCGCCGATTCCATACGCGTTGTGGAGCAGGAACGAGATATGCATGCGCTGCCGCATCCCCCTGAGCTTCATGGTCATCAGCATGGGACTGTACTGGGCGCCCAGGGCCGTCAGGCGCGTTGGGGCACCGTGAATCACTTCTCCGTCATGTCACCACTCTGGTGGATCCGGCCGCTTACGTCCTGCCGACGCGGTGAACTCGCCGACCCCGAACGATTTGTCGATGTATCACTGTGACGATCTGTCTCCCGCAACCGGCTTCGCGCGTGACCCTTGCCCTGACTCACCCGTTGTGCTCTTTACGAGCCGGGTGCCGCCCGGCAACCCACCACGCACCGAGTCCGAGGAGCCACCCGTGCCGCGCATGCTCGACGTCAGCGAGGACGTACGCGCCGAGATCGGCGACGAAGAAGCCGACCGGCTGCTCGCCGGCGAGAACGCCCCGGGCAGCTACGACTGCACTTCCTGTCGTACCCCGGGCGATTCCGAGCAGGAACGCACCAGCACGGTGCTGTTCGTCGGCGAGGAGACCGCCGTCCTCGCCTTCGCCCACGCCAGCTGCATTCCCTCCCAGGTCGTCCAGGTCGCCGAGGAGCAGCTCAAGGGCGCCGTCCGCTCGATCACCGGCGAATCCCCCGCCGCCGCCCCGCAGCCACCCGCCGTCCAGGTCGACCACGGCTCGCTGGGCGCGGCGCCGGAGCAGGCGGTGCTCGGTGTCACGAGCGGTCTCGTCCTGATCGAGGACGAGCTGCACCCGGCGCTCGTCGTCGAGCCGACCGCCCCGATCGCCCGGCCCGGCTCGTACGGCGGCGGCGACGACTTCCTGCCGCTGCTGATCGAGCAGGGCTTCCTGCCGGTCTCCGTGGTGAACCAGGTGCCCCCGTCCCTGCCCGGCTGGTCCGTGCTGCTCGCCATGGGCCAGCTGCACGCCGTGCTCCAGCCGGGTACGGGCGGCGGCGGCCAGGTCGCCTGGTGGCAGGCCCACCAGCCGCTGCAGGTCACCGATGGCTGGCGCACGGCCGCCAACAAGTCGCACAGGGTACTGGTCTTCGCCGCCCCGGTCGGCTCCATCGGCCAGCAGCCGCGCGAGGACCTGCTGCGCGACGCCCTCGACAAGGCCGCGGCCAACGGCCGGCTGGTGGCCGCCACCATGCCGCTGGCGGGCACCTGACGGACGCCGTGCGCCGGCGTACCCGGCGTACCCCCGTCGAACAGCGATTTCCCGGACGGGGCCGCATCCGACCGGCGTGCGGGTCGTTGGCTCATACGTGCACACATACGACCCCGCCCGTCGGCCGCGCCAGGGCCATGTCCCCTCCATGCGCCCCGCGCACGACGTAGCGGCGGGCCCATCGGCCACTCCGATCTACGACGCGCTGTACTCCGAGTACCTCAGGGCGTTCCGGACGCTGCCGGGGGACCGGAGCGGCGAGGAGAACCTCGGGTTCTCGGCGTTCGGCACCGGTCAGCACGGGCTGACCGGTCACGGCGGATTCGGGGGCCAGTCGGGAATCGGGTGGCAGTCCGCCCCCGTCCGGCAGACGGGCGGCAGACAGCACCACACCCCCGCGGCGCTGCCACCGGCGCCCCGTAGAGGGCTGTGAGACGACGAAGTGGCCGGGGCGGCAGC
>NZ_JBSGZO010000441.1:0-7034 GCF_053611045.1 Streptomyces sp. NPDC054841
GGCCCCCGCCAGCACCGCCTCCGCCGCCGCGCCGCCGGGTCCGCCGAGTTCGCCGCATCCGCCGCCCCCTCCGGCGGATGCGGCGACGGCCGACCGGGCCCCGTCCCCCCCGCCGCGACAGCCGCCATGGCACCATCGGCTCATGACTGCCTATCAGGAACGCCTCGTCGTACCTGTGCGCTGGTGGCTGCTGGCCTGTGCGGCCTGCCTCGCCGTCGCTCTGACGGTCGCCCCGCTCGGCACCGGACCCGCACTCGCGGCTGCCGCGGCCAGCGCCGTGCTCCTCACGGCGGGACTCGTGAGCTACGGCGCGGCGCGCCTGCGCGTCCAGGACGGCGTTCTGATCACCGAAGGCCTGGCCGTGCGGGTGGAGCGCCTCGGCTGGGTCGAGATCCTCGACGAGGACGAGGCGCTGGAGTGGCGTACCTTCCGGGCCGGCCCGCATGCGCGTTTCGCCCTGCGTGCCTACATCCCGACGGCGGTCAGGGTCGAGGTCGCCGATCCGACGCTGCCCTTCCGCTATCTGTATGTGTCCACCCGGCACCCCCTGCAGGTCGTGCGGGCGATCAACGCCGCCAGACCGGGTGTGCGCTGAGCCGGCCGCAGCGGGCGGCGACGGAATCCCGAATCCCCGGCCGGCCGACGGAAATTCCGCACCGTCCGGCCATCGGCATCCGGAATGCCCCGCGTACACCTCGGTCTGCCCCGGCGCTTTCATGTCATATACATGAATATGGCTGCCGATTATCCTGTTGGTGACGCTAGCGGAGGATCGATGACTGGTTTCACGATCCACGACGACCCCGGCATCACCCCCGGCACCCACGCGCTGGTCATCGGTGTCGGCACGTACCCGCACCTCGCCGGTGGCGAGAAGCCGGTGGCCGATCCGGACGGGATGAGGCAGCTGTCCTCCCCTCCCGTCTCGGCTCGTGCCTTCGCGACCTGGCTGCGCGCCGACTACCACCACCCCCGCAAGCCCCTGGCCAGCCTCGCCCTTCTGCTGAGCGAGGAGACACCCGCCCCGTTCACCGATCCGGAGACGGGTACGGATCACGCCGTCGCGTTCGCCGGCATCGCCAACATCGTTGAAGCGGTCAAGGAGTGGAAGGGGCGCGGCGAGAGCCACGAGGACAATCGTCTCGTTTTCTACTTCTGTGGCCACGGTGTCTCGCAGGGCGACGACATGTCCCTCCTCGCCGCCGATGTCTTCGCGGACGAGGACAATCCGCTGGGCGGCGCGCTGGACTTCAAGAACCTGATGAACGGGCTCAAGAATTGCCGGGCCGGTCAGCAGGTGTTCTTCGTGGACGCCTGCCGCGCGAGTTCCGATGTGCTCATCGAGCAGAGCGGCGGTTTCGCGGGCCTGGTGCCGCTCCGGCCCGGGAGCCGTCCGGCGAACCTGCCGAGGCGGCTGCACGTCCCCTACTACGCCACCCTGGCGGGGGACCGGTCACATGCCCGCCCAGGCCAGGTCAGCCTGTTCACCCAGGCGCTGCTGAAGGGCCTCGGCGGCGTCGGCAGCGACGATCCCGAAGGCGACTGGCGCGTCACCACGGCCGGTCTGCACGTGGCCATCGACCACTACATGAAGCAGCCGGTCTTCGCCGCCGCTCTCACGGGCGTTCAGGTGCCGACGGTCGGCGAGTTGCCCGTGTTCGACCTGCACGAGCTGCGCGGCCTGCCGGTGGTTCCGGTCTACGTCACCTGCGTACCACCCGAGCAGAACGCGATCGCTGACTTCACCTGCCGTCGGGCGGGACAGGAACACCTGCGGCGTGCGGCCGCCGAGGCCGGTGACGAGCACCCCGACGGAGAGTGGGCGATCGATCTCGTATCCGGCGACTATGAGTTCGAGGCACGCCTGGGCGCCCAGGACGTGCGGAAACTGACGAGAGCCGTACGCCCGCCGTACCGCCGTGTGCCCCTGGCGGCGCCGGCCGAGGCGGTCCCGCCATGACCGCCACCGCGATTCTCAGCGTGAACGTCACCGTGCTCACCTACGAGCACGACCTCGCCGGCGGTGCACGGATCGTCGGCAACATCTACCCGGCCGACGCCTCGGGAGCCGGGCTGCGCAACGTCGTGTTCCCCTGCGGGCCCGGAGTCAGGCCGGCCCGGTACGAGGTCGAGCCCGGCCGCTATGTCGTGTCGGCGACGCTGCCCTCCGGCGTCGTCCTCAGCGAGGACGCCGAAGCACGGGAGGGCGAGGAGACTCCCGTCGTCCTCGACGCGTCCGAATCGCCGTACGAGACGCACGCCTGGCAGTACCTCATGGGCAACATCGAGTCCCGTCCCGTCTACCACGGCCCGGTGACGGCCCCCGTCCCGCGCTCGACGGGGTCGCGCTGCATCGGCACCGGCCTTCAGCAGGAGGCCGCCCCGGCCCCGGGCCGTTCCGTCAAGGCCACCTGGATCAGCGACGCCACACCGGAGAGCTGGACCTTCGAGGCGATGAACGCGCTGGTCGCCGAGCCGACGGACGCCTCGATCGCGGACGAGGTCGCGGCGGCGCCGCACTACGTCCTCCCCCGCCCCGACGAGACCGACGGCACCTCGCATCTGTTCCGCTTCGGCGGGACCAAGCTGACCGGCCCGGTCGGCTGGCCCACCGGTCGCCGGCAGTTCCTGCTGGTCGAGATGGCGGACACCGCCCACCTCGCGACCCTGCCGGTGCCGTGGGGCTCCGCGAGGGTCGAGATCCTGGTCAACGCGCGCCAGAGCCCGACCGGCAGCCCCGTCGCCGTCACGGTCCGCGACCGTGCCGTGGGGGCGGGCCTGGCCTATATGGCCCGGGGGGCCCTCGACCTGGCGGCGGCACTCTTCACCGATGTCGAGTCGATGCTCTTCGGGGAGCGACGCAACCGGCTCGCGGCCACCGCGGGCGCCTACGTCCTGGTCGGCACCGATCTGGCGGACGGTCCGAGGCCCTGGGATCCCTTGCTGGTCAGTCTGCGCGAACGGTACCCATGGATGAGCGACGGCTCGGTGCTGTGGGCGGTGCGGCAGCTCCGCCGGGCCACGACGCAGACCGACAGGGACACGGCCAGGGCCGGGCTCATCGAGGCGTACGACCGCGGTGTGCCCCTCTACACTCTCGGCCTGAGCTGGCTCATCGACGGCCTGTCCGAATTCCCGGACGACCCGGAGTGCGTACGCCGGCTCGGCCGGGCACGGCAGTTGTCCTGGCGGGTGGACATGCGGGAACCGTTCGTCATCGTCAGTGTGCGAAGAGGCCGCACGTGATCCCGAAGTCCGGATTCGGATTCATCCTGACCGGTCGCCCCATCCGACTCGGAGCCGGCCCGGGCGAGCAGCTCTTTCCGCTACAAGCACCGGTGGCGCCTACGCAACCGCGCGCCGGGAGTGGCGCAGGATCTCCACCGTCGAGCGGGAGCGGTGATGCCTGGAGCCCCGCCCGTCAGCCGCCGGACAGACAACCCGAAGCGCCTCGGCGGCGTCCCCTCCATACGTGAGCGACAGCATCGGCCCGGCCGCATACGACAACCCGGACGACTCGGAAGACGTCAGGCCCGGGCCGCTCTGGCGCCACGCCGTGTGGGTAGTGGCTGTCACGGCTGTCGGTGTCGGACTCGGCTGGACGACTGGCCTGTTCCGCATCGGCCCCGAGGAATACGGTCTGCCCAGCGCCGCCCCTGGCCCTCTGTTGCCCTATCTGGCCGCCTGGACCGTGATCGGTCTCGCCGCGGCCACCGTGCTGCGGGCCGCCGCCGCCAGAGTGCCGGTCCACGCACCGGAGACGATCGCCCTCGGCGTCACCTGGCTCGGGACCCGGCTGTCGCTCGGCTGGCGCCCCGAGTGGCCGATGCTGGCCCTCATGGCGGCCGTCGCGCTGACGGCGGCCGCCGGGTGGAGCCTCATGGCACTCGGCCCCGGTTCCGGCGCCAAGAGCCCCCGACCCTAGGCGGATGCGAGGGACCGCGTAACGGCAGCGCGAAGCGAGGGAGCGGGGCGCACCAGGGCGGCGGCCGTGTCAGGGTCGGGGCGTCGAACTCCTCGGCCCGGCGAGTGAAGTCGGGCTCGCTGGTGGCGAGCGGCTCGAACTGGTCGGCGACCGGGCCGGGCAGGACGCCGGCGCTGCTCAGCGACGAGGCTGGGGAGCTGCGGTCCAGTGGCTTCCAACTGGTCGACCAGCTCGGCGCCGACAGGCTTGCCGTCATTGTCCGCCGGGCGTGAACGCTTCGAGTGTCACTTGTAACGTTCGGCGCGCAGGCCGCACTGACGGGTATGAGCTATGACGACCTGCGTGCGCTGTTCCTCAACTGCACGCTGAAGAAGAGCCCGGAGCGCAGCCACACGCAGGGCCTCATCGACCTCAGCTCGCGGATCATGGAGAAGCAGGGCGTCCAGGTCGAGCACCTGCGGCCGATCGACCATGAGATCGCCACCGGAGTGTGGCCGGACATGACCGAGCACGGCTGGGAGCGCGACGCATGGCCGTCGATCTACCAGCAGGTGATGGCAGCCGACATCCTCGTCATCTCCGGACCGATCTGGCTGGGTGACAACAGTTCGGTCACCAAGCTGGTCATCGAGCGGCTCTACGCCTGCTCGGGCCTGCTCAACGACGCCGGTCAGTACGACTACTACGGGCGCGTGGGCGGCTGCCTGATCACCGGCAACGAGGACGGCGCCAAGCACTGCGCCATGAACGTCCTGTACAGCCTGCAGCACCTGGGATACGTGATCCCGCCGCAGGCGGACGCGGGCTGGGTCGGGGAGGCCGGGCCAGGCCCCTCCTATCTCGACCCGGGCTCCGGCGGTCCCACCAACGACTTCACCAACAGGAACACCACGTTCATGACGTGGAACCTGCTCCATCTGGCCCGGCTGCTCAAGGACGCCGGTGGCGTTCCGGCGCACGGGAACCAGCGGTCGCAGTGGGACGCCGGGTGCCGCTTCGACTTTGAGAATCCGGAATATCGCTAAGTCAGCAACGAAAGGCCGAAAATGACCGTCGAGACCGTCGAGACCGTCCCCACGTGCGCCTACCCGGGCTGCACCAATCCGTCCGAGCCGCCCGCACCCGACGCGAAGGGTTCAGCGCCTCGCTACTGCGAGCACCCCGAGCACAACGCGCTCGGCGCGTTCCGGAAGTTCCGCGCCAAGCGGCAGCAGCGCAAGGAGGACAAGCGCGCGGCAGCCGAGGTGAAGAAGGCGGCCAAGGAGGATGCGAAGGGGGGCCAGGCGGCCGCCGAGCAGTCATCGTCCGCCTCCCCCGGGCAGGACTCCGTTGCCGGTATGGCGCACAGTGCGCTCGGGCATGTTCCCGGTGCTGAAGTGGTGCCCCAGGAACACGGACTGGTCCCCGCCGCCGATGCGTCCGAGCAGGCGATGGCGGAAGCCGTGCAGCACGAGATGACGGCGATGATGGAGATGCCGGTCACGGACGGCGGCCCGGCCGCCCAGTCGCGCGACGCCGTTGTCGCGCTCATCAACCAGCTGGCCGCCCATGTCAGCCGGCTCACCACCGATCTGCCCGCCTACATCGAGGAGCTGGCGATCATCACCGACTCCGCGGCGGCCGAGGCCCGGATCGAGACCGTCACCCGCGCCGCCGCGCAGCGCATCCTGGCAGCCGAGCAGCGAGCCGCGCTTGCTGAGGAGGCGGCCGACATGGCCGTCGCCGCGCTCGAAGCCGGGGAGCAGAAGTTCGCCGAGGAGACCGCCGCGATCCGCGAAGAGACGGCCCGCCAGGTGGCGGATGCCGAATTCGTGCGGGCCGAGCTGGAGCGCTACCGCGAGCGTGTCGGCATGCTCGAAGTCAGGCTCGACGCCGTCCGTGACGAGGCCGATGAGCTGCGCCGCGCGAGGGCCTCGCAGTCCGTCGAACCCGCGCACTGCGCCGAACCCGAGCGGCCGCGCCCCGCCGAGAAGTGCTGACGGTCGTCGGCCCGCCTGATCCGGCGTTCCGGTCGAGACCTCCGGCCGGCGTGACGGCGCCGCGTTGATCCCCGTGCCCGTGCGGTGGCAGGAATCCCGCACGGGTGCGGCAAGCCCCACCGCAGAGACCCACCGGCTCAGCAGCCGTCGTGTGGTCCAACGCATCAGCTTTGAACCGGCAGTTGATGACGGCAAGGGAACCTACGGAGCCGTCAACTGGAGTTGGCGGTAAGCAGTGTTCAGGGTCGGCTCGGGCGGCGGCCCCGGGCCGACCCGTCCGCATGCCCCGCGCGTGGGCAATCGGCGAACAGAGCCGTCGCCACAACCGGCCCTGGGGGCGATTCCAGGCGGCCGGCAAGCGGTTCCCCACTCGAGCCCGGGAAGTGAACCTTTCTGCTGGTCATGCCGCTCAGTGCGATGAAGGGCGGCAGACGTTACGTGTAACGTTCGCGGCTCCTTCCGTCTCTGAGTGCCATGTGGCCGAGAAACGTCCAGGCCATCGCCGACAGTGCCTCGGCGCCACGCCCGGCCACCGGTCCAGCGTGAACATCGATCAGAACGGAAATCCTCATGTGCCGAACCAAGCGCCGCCCTGTCCTCTGGATCACCACCGCGGTGGTCGTCGTCGCGGCAACCGTCGGGCTCTACCTCTTCCAGCCCTGGCGGCTGTTCACCTCGGTCCGCGTGGACGAGGCGGCTCCCGTGGCCACCAACCAGCAGGGGGCCGCGGCCAAGCCGTTGGCGACCGGTGGCTTCATCTCCCACGAGCACGAGACCAGCGGCTCGGTGGAGATCCAGCGGCTCGAAGACGGGAAGGCGACGCTGCGCCTGACGAACCTGCGCACCTCCGACGGCCCGGCCCTGCATGTGTGGCTCAGCGACCAGCCGGTCAAGCAGGACGGCGGCGGCAACCTCGACGACGGCAAGCACGTCGACCTCGGCGACCTCAAGGGCAACGAGGGCAACCAGAACTACGCGATCCCGGCGGGCACCGACCTGAACAAGTTCTCCACGGTGACGATCTGGTGTGAGCGCTTCAGCGTGTCGTTCGGCGCGGCCGAGTTGAAGCAGAGCGCCTGACGGAACCAGGTCGTGCGGAAGCCGTGGGGGGGGGGGGGGGGGCCCCCCCC
>NZ_JBSGZO010000442.1:0-7027 GCF_053611045.1 Streptomyces sp. NPDC054841
CGCTAGACCTGGCCGGTCCGGGTCGGCGTCAGCCGTGCGCGGTGATCACGCGTACTCCCTGTGCAGTACGCGGCCGGTGTGGGGAGCCTCGTCGACGCCGTCAGCGCCGGGAACCTCGTCGATGCCGGAGCCTCGCCGATGCCGTCGACGCCGGGAGCCCCGCCGACGCGACCGGGGGTCAACGCCCGGCGGCGGGGGGCGGGACGAGACCGGCGTCGCGGGCGAGGCGGGCCACGGAGTGCGCGAAGAACGTGTCCCGGTCCTCCACAACACGGTTGAACTGCCCGAACACCTCGAAGGAGATCAGCCCGAACACCTGGGACCAGGCGGCGACGAGGGCGACGACCAGGTCCGCCGGCAGGTCGGCGGCGAGGTCGTCGGTCATTCTGACGGCCTCGGGGCGCAGTTCCTCGGCGAGCGGGGGCGGCGCGACCCCCCGGCCCCGATAGGCGTCGCGGGCGATGGAGATGAGGGCGAGGCCGACCCGGGAGGCCGGCTCGATCGTGTCCTGCGGGGCGGCGTAGCCGGGGATGGGAGAGCCGAAGATCAGGGCGTATTCGTGGGGGTGGGCCAGCGCCCAGGCACGTACGCCGGAACAGACGGCGGTCCAGCGGACCACGGGGTCGGGCTCCCGTCCGGGCTCCCGTCCGGGCTCCCGTCCGGACCCTGGTCCGCCATCGGGGCCGGTCGCGGGGCCGGCGCTGTCTCCGGCCTCTGCGCCGGACTCGGGCCCGGACTCGAGCCCGGACTCGGACCCCGACCCGGCGAGGGCCCGCTCGGCGGCGGCGCCGATCGCGTCGTAGGCATCGATGATGAGGGCGGTGAGCAGCTCGTCGCGGCTCGGGAAGTAGCGGTAGAGCGCCGATGACACCATGCCCAGCTCGCGGGCGACCGCGCGCAGGGAGAGTTTGGCGGCTCCCTCTGCGGCGAGCTGCCGGCGCGCCTCGTCCTTGATGGCGGCGGTGATCTCGCCACGAGCCCGTTCCCTGGCTCCTCGCACGGTTCTGCTGCTGGTGCTCATGCGGAGCAGTCTCTCACCTTTCGGAGCACCGACCAATAACGAGAGCACTGCTCTTGCTTTGAATCACCGATCCGGTGCACACTGCTCTCATTCGAGAGCAGTGCTCTCCCAATGGATCAACGATGGAGATCGCCATGTCGTCGTCGCGCCACTACGTGAAGGCCAACGCGTTCGAGATGCGGATGAACGGAATCGTGGGCTGGCTCGCCCGCCGCGGAGTGAGCCTCCTCGGCTCCGCCGAGCTCTCCGTACGCGGCCGCAAGAGCGGCTTGATGCAGCGCATCCCCGTCAATCCGTTCACCCAGGACGGGGCGCAGTACCTGGTCTCGGCCCGCGGCCACTCCCAGTGGGTGCGCAATATGCGCGCCGCGGGCGGCGGCGAGCTGCGCGTCGGCCGCAAGGTGCGCACCTTCACCGCGGTGGAGACCCCGGACAGCGAGAAGCTCCCGGTCCTCCGCGGCTACCTCGGGCGCTGGGGCTGGGAGGTCGACCGGTTCTTCAAGGGCGTCACCGCCAAGTCCTCCGACGCGGAGATCCTGGCGGCCGCCCCGGACCACCCGGTGTTCCGGATCACCGTCGCCAAGTGACAGCGGTCCCTCCGGGCCTTTCCCAACCGCTGGGGAGCAATGCGCGCCCCGTTACGAGGTGATGCGCGCCCCGTCGGTCTCGGACTCGCCTGCCTCGCCCGGCTCCTCGGCCGCGGCAGGGCCTCCCGCCCCAGCGGCCGGACGGGTGCGGTCAATGGCCTCAAGGGCGCGCCGCGCGAGCGCGTGGGTGCGCACGATGCCCGCCAGCGACGTCGAGCCGCGGGTGATGTCCGCGAAGGCCTTCCAGGCCGGCCGGAATCCGGTGATCGCGGCATGGAGCAGGCCGGGGCGCCGCTCGAAGATCGCGAGCATGCGCCGGCCGACGCTCATCTCCACGCCAAGTCCGGCCTTGATGGCGAAGGCGTAGTTCAGGGCCTGACGGCGGGCGTCCACGGCGTCGTTGGCCTCCGCGATCCGTACCGCCCACTCCCCCGCGAGCCGCCCGGAGCGCAGCGCGAAGGAGATGCCCTCACGCGTCCACGGCTCCAGCAGTCCCGCTGCGTCCCCGCAGACGAGCACCCGGCCGCGGGACAGCGGCGAGGCGTCGGCACGGCAGCGCGTCAGATGCCCCGTCGAGATGGCCTGTTCGAAACCGGCCAGGCCCAGCCGTGCGATGAAGTCCTCCAGATAGCGCTTCGTGGCGGCCCCTTCGCCGCGCGCCGAGATCACCCCGACGGTCAGCACATTCCCCTTGGGGAAGACCCAGCCGTAACTCCCGGGAATCGGACCCCAGTCGATGAGCACCCGCCCCGCCCAGTCCTCGGCGACCGTCTCCGGCACCGGGATCTCGGCCTCCAGGCCCAGATCCACCTGGTCGAGCTTCACCCCGACATGGGCTCCTATCCGGCTGGCACTGCCGTCCGCACCGACGACGGCGCGCGCGAGCACGGTCTCTCCGTCGGCGAGGACGACCGCGACGGTGCGGCGGTCCGGCACCGCCGGTCCGTGCTGCTCGACCCGGATGACGGTCGCTCCGGTGCGCAGCACCGCGCCCGCCTTCCGCGCCTGCTCCACCAACCCCGCGTCGAACTCCGGCCGGTTGATGAGCCCGAAGAGCATCCGCCGCGACCGGCGGGTGCGGGACAGTCTGCCGTTCAGCGAGAACGTGACCGCGTGCACCCGGTCCTGGAGGGGCAGCTCGAAGCCGGGTGGCAGGGCGTCCCGCGAAGGCCCGATGATCCCTCCGCCACAGGTCTTGTAGCGGGGCAGCTCGGCCTTCTCCAGAAGCAGGACCCTGCGGCCCGCGACGGCGGCCGCATAGGCCGCCGACGCTCCCGCGGGTCCCGCGCCGACCACGACGACGTCCCACACCGGCTCGTTGTGTCCGCCCACGGCATCTGCGTTCTCGCTGCTCACGATGTGCTTCTGCTCCCGATCCGACCCATGATCCAAGCTCTCGACGGCATCCTACGGCGCGGCCCGTGCCGTCCCTCTGTGGGAGGATCGCCCGTACCTTCGCAGTACACACAACGTCGCACCCACAAGGAGCGTGCCCATGACCGCGAATCCGATCGCCGAGACCGTCGCAGCATTGATGCCCCGCGCGAAGGCGGAGCTCACGGAGCTGGTGGCGTTCCACTCGGTGGCGGACCCGGCCGTCGCCCCCAGGAGTGAGTGCGAGGCCGCCGCGGAGTGGGTGGCGGGTGCGCTGCGCGCCGAGGGCTTCCAGGATGTCGCGCTGCTCGACACCCCGGACGGTTCCCAGTCGGTCTACGGCCTTCTGCCCGGCCCCGAGGGCGCGCCGACCGTGCTGCTCTACGCCCACTACGACGTGCAGCCGATGCTCGACGAGTCGGCGTGGGTGACGCCTCCCTTCGAGCTGACCGAGCGGAACGGCCGCTGGTACGGGCGCGGCGCCGCCGACTGCAAGGGCGGCTTGATCATGCACCTGCTCGCCCTGCGCGCCCTGAAGGCGAACGGCGGCATACCGGTCTCCGTCAAGGTCATCGTCGAGGGCTCGGAGGAGCAGGGCACCGGCGGCCTCGAGCGGTACGCGGAGGCGCACCCGGAGCTGCTCACGGCCGACGCGATCGTGATCGGCGACAGCGGCAATTTCCGGGTCGGCCTGCCGACGGTGACGGCGACACTGCGCGGTATGACCATGATCCGCGTTCAGATCGACACGCTTGAGGGCAATCTGCACTCCGGGCAGTTCGGTGGCGCCGCGCCCGACGCGCTGGCGGCGCTCATCAGGGTCCTGGACTCCCTGCGCGCCGACGACGGCTCGACGGTCGTCGACGGTCTGGTGTCGGACACGGCCTGGGAGGGTCTGCAGTACCCGGAGGAAGACTTCCGCAAGGACGCGAAGGTGCTCGACGGCGTCGATCTGATCGGGAAGGGGACGGTCGCCGACCGCATCTGGGCCCGCCCCGCCGTGACCGTGATCGGAATCGACTGTCCGCCGGTGGCCGGCGCGACGCCGTCCGTACCGGCGAGTGCCCGCGCGCAGATCAGCCTGCGGGTTCCGCCCGGCCAGGACGCGGCCAAGGCGACCGAGTTGCTGTACGCGCACATCGAGAAGCACACGCCGTGGAACGCGCGCGTGTCGTTCGAGCAGGTCGGCCAGGGTCAGCCGTTCAGCGCGGACGTGAACAGCCCGGCGTACGCCTCGATGGCGGAGGCGATGCGGATCGCCTACCCGGGCGAGGAGATGCAGACGTCGGGCATGGGCGGCTCGATTCCGCTGTGCAACACGCTCGCCGCGCTCTACCCGGAGTCGGAGATCCTGCTGATCGGGCTGAGCGAGCCGGAGGCGCAGATTCACGCGGTGAACGAGAGTGTCTCGCCCGAGGAGTTGGAGCGCCTGTCGGTCGCGGAGGCGCACTTCCTCGTGAACTACGCGCGCTCGAAGCAGGGTTAGGCCCTGTCCGGGCGATCTTCGAGGACCAGGCCGCGGCGTCAGATGCATGGGGTCTCCCCCGGCCCCCTGGGGCCGAGGGGACGCATCGCAAGGCGGTGGGGGCACCTCCCAGGCGCAGCTCTGGGGGAGATCGCCCTCGTACTGGGTGTACTTGGGCGACTCCGACAACACAGCGTGGGGGTACCCCCAGCGGTAGCTGGGGGAGTGCCGTAGCTGGGGGTACTCCCCCTGGCTCCGCCGGGGGCACCCCCACCCAGGCGAAGCTCTGGGGGAGCGTCGCGGGCCCGACAAGGTCGCCCGGACAGGGCCTAGCGTGCGGATCCAGGTCGCCCGGCCAGCAGACCGTCCACGGCCCGGCCGAAAACACGCCGGCCCGCCATGGCCAGTACCGGGTCGAACACCCCGGGCACCCCCCGCACCCGCAGGTCCTCCACCCAGGTCACGCGCGTCCCGCCGGGCGTCTGCCGCACACCGATCTCGGCCCAGCCCAGGACGGTCCGGCCGTGCTTCTCCAGTCGGCAGTGCCCCGGCCGCCCGTGCTCCGGCGGCTCCCAGCGCACGACCTCCATCGGATCGTCGAAGCCCACCGGCCCCACACCCGTATGCGCGACGAGCAGGGTGCCCTCGGCGGTGGGGCCCGGTGTCAGCACCGAGATCCGGGTCAGTGGCACCTGCGCGGCGTGGGTGGGCCAGTCGGTGAGCCGCCGCCATGCCTCCCCGGCCGGCAGCGGCGTCGTACGGCTGATCCGGAAGACGGTCACTCCGCAGGCTCGGCCGGCTCGCCCGCCACCACCAGATGCGGCAGATGCTCCGCGATCTCCTCGCGTGCCTCCGGCGGCAGCCCCGCGTCCGTCACCAGCGTGTCGACGTCCTCCAGCCGCCCGAACGAACTCAGCCCCACCGTCCCCCACTTGGTGTGGTCGGCCACGACCACCACCCGGCGCGCCGAGCGCATGAACCGGCGGTTCGTCTCCGCCTCCGCCAGGTTCGGCGTGGACAGGCCCGCCTCGACCGAGATTCCGTGCACCCCGAGGAACAGCACATCGAAGTGGAGGGAGCGGATCGCCTGATCCGCGACCGGCCCGACGAGCGAGTCCGACGGCGTCCGCACACCACCGGTGAGGACCACCGTCGCCGCCGCGGTCCGCTGGCCGCTCGCCGCGCCCGCCCGCTGCGCCGTGTGGAACACATCGGCGACCCGGACCGAGTTCGTCACCACCGTCAGGTCGGGGACGTCGACGAGATGCTGCGCCAGGGCGTAGGTCGTGGTGCCGCCAGAAAGAGCGATCGCGCTGCCGGGGAGCGCCATCACCGCGGCAGCCCGCGCGATGTCCTCTTTCGCGCTCAGCTCCAGTGAGGACTTGGCCTCGAAGCCCGGCTCGTGCGTACTCGTGTCGGCCACCGGCACCGCACCGCCGTGCACCTTCTCGATCATGCCCTGCCGGGCGAGGGCGTCCAGATCCCGGCGCACGGTCATGTCGGACACGTTCAGCCTGCGGGTCAGCTCGTTGACCCGTACGCCGCCGCGCCGCCGTACCTCGTCGAGGATCAGGGCTTGCCGCTGCTCCGCGAGGAGGTTCTGATTGTCGCTCACAGCCGGGGTAGGTCCTTTCGTCGTGCCGTCGCGTCACCGCTGTTCACCAAGGGTTCTCATCCTGCCACGGTCCGTTCGCGCCGGGCACGGGGAGATTCCGTGAGAGCCCTGCGGCAGACGCCGTGATCCGGGATTCTGGTCCAGCGCCGTAGATCCTCCCACCAGAGAGCGAGTCACAGAAGTGTCCCCTGCCTCACCGGATCCGGTCCCGCAGAGCGGCGGCGGCGCCGCTCTGGAGCTGTTGGTCCACGGCGTCGGCGGGGCCACCCCGCAGGACATGCTCGGCGACCCGCGTACGGTCCGGATAACCGGTGACGGGACCGCCGCCGTGTACCGGCGCAGCGACGACGCCGAAGCCGAGCAGCACCCCGAGCGCTATCAGGACGGACCGGTCCCGGAGGCCTACTGCTGGTCCAACCTCACCTCCGGCAACGGTGCAAGGGCGCTCTGGCTGCTGCTCCTGCCCTTCATGGTCGTCAACCTGGCCCACTGGATGCGGCCGACGACCAAGGGCCCGGCGAAGACAGTGCGCCTGTACGGGATGCTGGTCCGGCTCGTCGCGCTCAGCCTCACCGTCCTGCTCACCGCCACCGCCTGCGAGGTCGCCCTCGATCTCACCGCCTGGCAGTGCGCCGGCTCGGCACGCTGCTCGGCGGACAGCTCCTGGATCGGCTTCCTGTCCGCCACGGGCGACGGCTGGTGGTCCCAGCCCGGCCGCCGTCTCTCCGTGGCGGCCCTTCTCCCGGCCGCGCTGGTGGGCCTGCTCTGGTACCTGTCCAACCGCACCTGGAACGCGTACGAGGCCCAGCGCCCGCCGAACACCACGACGGCCGAGCAGCCCGAGGCCGCTCACGCGACATCGCAGCCGGACGAGGAGTCGCTCCGGCCCGCGCTCGGGCGGCCCGGGTTCTGGTACGGGCGGCGGCTCGTCGCGCGACTGCGGGCCGCGCACACCGCCGCGGGCT
>NZ_JBSGZO010000443.1:0-7023 GCF_053611045.1 Streptomyces sp. NPDC054841
GCATCAAGGTGACCCTGCAGGACAGCAGGGGCAGCACCTGCAGCAACAACGACGCCTCGGTGGGAAGCGGCAAGTTCGCGCGGCCCCTCGCCGCCTACGCCTACCGCACCGTCGACAAGGACAGCTCGACCTGCCAGGAGGCCGGGGCGTACAACGTCCTGGTCGAGCGGACCAGCGCGGCGACCTCCACGCCTGAGGACTGGGAGCTGGAGATCCGTCATGAGACGGAGCCCGCCCTGAAGGAGCAGGGGCCGACGGCCGCGCCCAGCGAGTGGCCTTCCGCCTCTCCCGGGCTTCCCGCGGGAGGTCCGAAGGAGTCCACGGGCGGTACGAGCTTCAACGACGCCGCCGAGATCTCCGAAGGCGAGTGGACCAGCCGGATGGAGGCGGGCCGCACGTACTTCTACCGGGTGCCCGTCGGGTGGGGGCAGCAGGTCTTCGCCACGGCCGGCATCGGAAGCGCGCAGGGTGAGGGCTTCGTCGTCGAGGCGGTGGCCATGCAGCTCTACAACCCGGTGCGGGGCTTCGTCGCCGACGGCACAACGTCGTTCAACGGCACGCAGAACCAGGCCGCGCTGGCTCCGTTGCCCAAGGTGGCGTACGAGAACCGCTACGACAGCGCTGACAAGGTCAACGGCATGCGGGTCGCGGGCACGTACTACCTTGCGGTCAGCCTCAACCCCGAGCTCAGCAAGGGGTTCGGCAAGGAGCCGTTCGGTGTGACGCTGCGGCTCAATGTCGAGGGCGAGGCGCAGGCCGCGCCGCCGTACGACGGGCCGCTCGGCGACTTCGGCGTCTCCGAGGGCGAGAAGGCGGAGAAGAGCGACACGATGAAGCTCGTCGGCGCGGCCGGTGTCGGCGCGGGGACGGTGCTGGTGCTCGGGCTGGGGGCGTGGACGCTGATGGCGCGGCGCCGTGCGGCGCAGACGCCCGCGGCCGGGTCCTCGGACACTTCGGCGAACGGGAACGCGCAGACGCAGTACGGACCGCCCGCCGCCGGGTGACCAGGACGGTCAGGCCTGGGTGAACGCCCAGATGCCGACCGCGAAACAGACCAGCGCCACGAGCAGCACCGGGATCGCCACTTTCGGGGGCGGTCCCGGCCGCTTTTGCAGGGCGGACACGGGCGCAGGGGACACCGTGTGCGCCTGAGCGGGAACCTGATGGCCCTGAGCGGTGTACTGACGAGTGAGAGCTTGTTCGTACGGAACCGCGGACGTCGGGGCCTGGGAGAAGTCCTGCGCTGCGGAGTGATGGGGGGAGGCCGCATGCGCGGGGACGGGCGCGGTGGGCTGTGCAGGGGGAGCGAACGGCCGGCCCGGCTGCGGCGGTGTGGTCTGCTGCGGCGGCGGGGTGAGATGGAAGGAGCCGGTCTCGGAGACGGCGGGCATGGACGCCGGCTGACCGTGGCCGGGCTGCGGGCCCGTGTGCTGTCCGGCCTGACTGCCCGTCTGCAGGCCGGTCTGCTGTCCGTGCCGGGGGTCGTGCTGCTGTCCGTGCTGCTGTCCGTGCTGGGTGTACTGCCCCGGCTGCACGGGCGGTGCGTCGGAGGTCTGGGGGCGCTGGGCTTCACCGGCAGTGGTGGCGGCGGTGGCGGCGGCGGCGGTCGCGGCGGGCGTGACCGGACCGGGTGCCGCGGGTCCCTCGGGGCCGAATCCGCCGGGAAGCGGCCCGATCTGGTCGAAGACCTCGACCGGTTCGTCGTCGAAGCCGGGCTCGGGCAGCATCTCGACGGCCGCGGTGAGAGCCTTGCGCGCACCCGTGGCCGTGCGGAACCGGGCCTGCGGGTCGGGCTGGAGCAGGCCCGCGAGGACCTGCCACAGCGGCTCGGGAACGCCCTGCGGGGCGCCCGGGGTGCCGTGCGCCGCGAAATACTCGATCAGGGCCCGGGAATCGGGCTTCTGGCCCTGGATCAGATAGAGCGCCACCAGCCCGACCGCGAAGAGGTCGGCCGGGAAGTCCGGTTCCGCGCCCATCATCTGCTCGGGCGCGAAGTAACCGGGCGTCCCCACGACGTAGTTGGTCTCGGTCAGGCGCGGCTCTCCCTTGCGCATGGAGATGCCGAAGTCGGACAGCCGCAGATGCGGCCGTCCGGTTCCGGTGGCCTCCAGCAGGATGTTGGCCGGCTTGATGTCGCGGTGCACGACCCCCTCGGCGTGCACCGCGGCGAGACCGGACAGCAACTGGTCGAGCAGAGTGCAGACGAAGCGCGGCGGCAGCGGGCCGTAGTCGCCGATGACGTGCGCCAGCGACCCGCCGCTCACCAGATCCATGGTGAACAGGACCTTGTCGTCGTCCGCGGCCCAGCTGGCCGGGGCGAGGACATGCGGGTGGTCGATGCGCAGTGCCTGCTCGCGGACGAAGCGCAGCAAGGTGTGCGCGTCGCTCTGCTGCAGGACCTTGGCGGCCACATAGCGCCGCCGCCGGTGGTCCCAGGCACGCCAGACCGCGCCGACCCCACCGCGACCGATCGGGTCGATCAGCTCGTACCGACCAGCGAAGACCTCACCCATTGCGCTGCGCCCGCTCCCAGTTCCCTGTTCCGGCGTCCTGCTTCGTTCAGCTCTGGTGCGACTCGTAGTGGGCGACCGCCTCCGCGGTGCGTCCGGCGCCGTACACCCGGAGGAACTCTGCCAGTTCCGGGTGGCTCGGGGCGAGGGAGTCCGCCGCATCGATGATGTCGCCGGCCGCCGAGACAGACCGCAGCAGCGACTGGATCTCGCGGACGACCCGGCGTACCGTCGGCGCGCCCGAGCTGGTCGCGGTCTGGCCGGTGCCGGTGAGCACCGAGCCGCCCTGCGACTTCTTGATCTCGTCCATGCGGTCCGTGGCCTCGGCGGCGCTGACACTGCCGTCGGCGACCTGCCCGGCCAGCTCCTGCAGGGCCTGGACGCGCTGGACGACGGCCGGGTTTCCGATCTTGGCGCGCTGGCCGCTCATCAGCTGGGAGAGCATCGGAGCCGACAGCCCCAGCACCGCCGCGAGCCGCGCCTGGTTCAGGCCCAGATCGTCGATGAGCCGACGGAAGAGCGCCCCCAGCGGCTCCCCGTACCAGCTGCGCTGGAGCTCTCTGGCTCTTGCGCTGGCGTCCTGCTGTGCTGCATCCATGTGCGTCTCCCCATCGCTTCCCCTGGCGTGGCTTCGCTGCTGCGAACCCAGACGAGCATCCTACGGAGAGTGGTCGGATACCGGGAGTCCCAATCCTTTTGCGAGATCGGGGGGGTGACCCGGTACTCTGGTCTGCGTTCCGGGGCCTTAGCTCAGTTGGTAGAGCGCTGTCTTTGCATGGCAGATGTCAGGGGTTCGACTCCCCTAGGCTCCACAAGATCAGACCCCTCTGACCTGCGGAAACGCGGTTGGAGGGGTTTTTTGTGCCGGTTTCCGTGCTGACCAGCGGCGCCAGATGCCCGATTTGTCGGCCTGGGGGACCTCTTGCTCCTCTTGCTCCTCCGGGGTCAGTCGCCCGAGCGGCGCCCGGGGCCGAGCACGGTCTCGATGCCGTGGCGGCGCTCGCCGAGGACCCGCTCGCAGTTGGCGGCCTCCGAGGCCGGGCTGAATGCCTCTTGGGTGTGCTCTGACGCGCGGCGGGCCACCGCCGCCGCGGTGTCGGCGGCCACGAGGTCGGCGTTGATCGCCGCCGCCGCCGTTACTCCGGAGGCTGCGGCCACCGCGACGCCGGCCAGGAGGTCGGTGACATTGCCCGCCACCCACACCCCTGCGACACCGGTGAACCCGCTCGCGTCCGACTCCACGTAACTGCCCACGCCCATGGGGTGTTCGACGCTCGTCGGGCCGAGACCCGAGAGCAGCTCGCCGCGCGCTTCGAAACGTGGCGCCACGGCCAGGGCCCGCACAGGCACGCACGTACCCGCAGCCAGCCGTACACCGGACAGCCGGTCGTCGTCGATGTCGAGACCGACCACCTCGCCGTCGACCACGGCGATACCGCGGGCGGCCAGTTGTTCCCACTGTTCGTCGGTCAGGTCGCCCGCGGTGTGCCGGAACAGGGTCACATCCGGCGACCACTGGCGGAACAGCAGCGCCTGGTGCACCGCCCCCGGACCGGTCGCCAGCACGCCGATCGGCGCGTCGCGCACCTCCCAGCCGTGGCAGTAGGGGCAGTGCAGGACGTCACGGCCCCACCGCTCACGCACGCCGGGAACGTCGGGAAGCTCATCGACCAGGCCCGTGGTCACCAGCAGACGCCGCGCGCCGTAGCTCCGGCCGCCCGCGGTGTCCACGACCAAGCGTTCGCCGGCCCGACGGGCGCTGGTGGCCAGGTCCGACACGATCTGCCCGCCGTAACCGGTGACCTCCTCCCGGCCGGCCCGCAACAGCTCGCCCGGCGCGAGGCCGTCGCGGGAGAGGAACCCGTGAACCCCGGAGGCGGGGGCGTTGCGCGGCTCCCCGGAGTCGATCACCAGCACCGAGCGCCGGGCCCGGGCCAGATTCAGCGCAGCCGACAGGCCGGCCGCGCCGCCCCCGACCACCACGACGTCCACATCGGCGATGTCTCGCTCGTTCATCTCAGTCATACCGACACCCTGCGACCGACACGTGAAAGGCGGCAACGTTCTTTGCCGGTTCAGCAAGGAGTGGTGCCGCACGGCATGCGGGCGTCCGCGGATGCGCTGCACGCGTTCGTCTCCGGGAGCGTCGAGGAGCGTCGAGGAGTGTCGGGGGGCACCTCATCGGCGGAATCACCCGCGTCGTCATCACCGGCACCGCGGAAGCGGAGTGTCCGGCGGCGCTGAGTGTCCTCGTGTATGCCCGCATCGCCGCAGGTGGCGGCGTTGACGACGGTCGGTGGTGGCTACGCCACCACCATGTGTCCGGCCGGCGGCTCCCTCGGGGCTTCTCTACAGCCCCTTTGGGGCCGCGCGCATGTGCACCTACGCCACACGGGTGGTGTTCATCCGAAGAACTGCCGACCCGTGGCGCAGGTCCCACGAATTCCAAGATGCGTACACATCATGAGGAAGGTATGTAAAACGCCCAATCCGAAAGTGAGAGGTCATGGCCGCCGTCAAGGTCACCACGTTGTGGACCGCCTTCATTTCCCTGCTCGTCACCCTGCTCGCCTCCCTGGGATTCGCGACCTCCGCCAAGGCGGCTCAGCAGTCGTCGGCTCAGCACCCGGAAGGACCTGCCGGGCAGGAGCCCACCGCTCAGGAGCGCTCGGCCCATGGGCCCACAGCTCAGGAGCGCTCAGCTCCAGGACGCACAGCGCACGGGCGTGGGCAGACAGCGGACGTGGGGTACGGCCCGTGGCAGGGGATGTTCCGTTCGAAAGGTCCGCGTGACCGGTCCCTGCCGCCGACGATCAAGCAGCGCATCGGCGCGGAAGCGCACGGCGCCTCACCGGCGGTACGGCACATGCCCGCCCAGAACGACTCCGGACTGGCGGCAGCGCTGGCGTCGCCGGCTTCGTGGGCCGCTCAGGACTCCTCGCCCGTCACCGACGACGCGCGCGTCGCGGCATGAGGCGCCGGGAAGCTCTCGGCTCGCCCGGCGCCCAATGCGACGCTCAGCGACGCTCAGCGACGCTCAGCGACGGTCCTCGCGGTCCGAACCGGCCTCCGCCTGCTTCGCCTGAACCTCCGGGTCCAGCACCGACTCACCATTCCCGTCGCTCCCGTCGACCGACGACAGTGAGCGGTCCGAGACCTCGGTGGGAGCGGGAGGCTCGACCAGCCAGTCCGGGTTGGCCTGCTTGTCCCACCACTTCCACGCGGCGAACAGCCCCACGGCCACGACACCGAGAATGGCCACGCCCTTCGCGGCACGACCGCACCTGGCCCGCCGCTCCTTCTTCTTCGCAAGCTTCTTGATGTCCTTCGCCGAAACCTGACCGCGCAGCGCGGCCAGGGCAGCAGCGGATCGGGCCACGGCCTCCTGCCCCACGGGCTGAGCGACCGCCACCGCCTGCTCGATGCGCGGCGTTGTGTAGTCCGCTGCCTGACGTGCGGCGTTCCGGGTCATGACGGCGGCCCGGTGAGCCGCGTCGTCCACCTTCGGCGGCACATGCGGTGCGACATAGACCTTGTACTGGGTACGAGCCTGATGGCGCGCCTGATGCGCGGCCCGCGTCACCTTGGGCGCGATGCGCACGCGAGCCTCGTGCGCGTAGAGAGCGGCTTGGTCCTTGGCCGTGCCGGCGTAGGGCGCCACCACTTCCGCGGCGTGCAGCACGCTGTCCTTCGCCGTACCGGTCGCGGCGCGCACGCTGTCCATGCGGGTCACGGGATCCTCCTCCTCGGTGGCGTTCGCGGGGGTCTGGGGGGTTCTCGACCCAGGTAAGGCACCGTGCGCCTTTCCGCCCTATCGGAAATCATGCCCGCTGAGCCCGGGCTCGGCATGCGGGACGGGCATCCGGGTCATTTTCTTCGTCGACGGCTCTTCCGTGCGAGGATCGGTAGACGTCAGAGAAGACTTACGGAAGGCAGATCGTGGCCGAGCAGCTTTACGCCACCCTGAAGACCAACCACGGCGACATCGACATCCGGCTCCTGCCGAACCACGCGCCGAAGACGGTCAAGAACTTTGTGGAGCTCGCGAAGGGCGAGCGCGAGTGGACGCACCCGGCGACCGGCAAGAAGTCCACCGACAAGCTGTACGACGGCACGGTCTTCCACCGGGTGATCAGCGGCTTCATGATCCAGGGCGGCGACCCGCTGGGCAACGGCACGGGCGGCCCGGGATACGAGTTCGCGGACGAGTTCCACCCGGACCTGGCCTTCGACAAGCCGTACCTGCTGGCCATGGCCAACGCCGGCCCGGGCACCAACGGCTCGCAGTTCTTCATCACCGTGGCCCCCACCGCCTGGCTGACCCGCAAGCACACCATCTTCGGTGAGGTCGCCGACGAGGCCAGCAAGAAGGTCGTGGACGCCATCGCGACCGCGCAGACCAACCCGCGCACCGACCGCCCGCTGAACGACGTGGTGATCGAGTCCGTCGTGGTCGAGACCCGCGAGGCCTGAGACCCGTACGGGAACCATTCCGCCCCGCTCGTCCGTATGA
>NZ_JBSGZO010000444.1:0-7013 GCF_053611045.1 Streptomyces sp. NPDC054841
GTCCGGGCCTGGTGGCCCAGACGCAGGACGGCCGCCGCGGTGTCCTCCAGGACACGAGCGGCATCCAGCGCGGCTGACGCCCCTTTCGGGACTCGGTTCTCCTCCGGTCTCTTCCGGTCTCCTCCGGGGCGAGGTTCACTCGCCCCGCACACCGCGGCCCCTCGCCCTTCCGGGCGGGGGGCCGTTGTCGTACAGTCGCCCCGCGGCAGTGAACTGACGGATCGCCAGAGAAGGAGCGGGGCATGCGGCTCGGACTCGCACTCGGCTACTGGGGGCGCGGCCCGAACCCCGCCCACCTCGAACTCGCCCGCGAGGCCGAGCGCCTCGGCTACGACTCCGTGTGGACCGCCGAGGCCTGGGGCTCCGACGCGTTCACGCCGCTGACCTGGATCGCCGCCCACACCTCCCGTATCCGGCTGGGCACGGCGGTGGCCCAGATGGCGGCCCGCACGCCCACCGCGACCGCGATGCACGCGCTCACCCTCGACCATCTCTCCGGCGGCCGGATGCTGCTCGGCCTCGGACTCTCGGGGCCACAGGTCGTCGAGGGCTGGTACGGGCGGCCGTTCCCGAAGAGCCCGCTGACCGCGACCCGCGAGTACGTCGACGTCATCCGGCAAGTTCTGCGGCGCGAGGGCCCCGTCGAGCTCGCCGGCCGCTTCCACGCCCACCCGTACGCGGGCGAGGACGGCACCGGCCTCGGCAAGGCTCTCAAGCCGATCACCCATCCCCTGCGCCCCGGGCTCCCGGTCCTGCTCGGGGCCGAGGGGCCGAAGAACATCGCCCAGACGACCCGGATCGCCGACGGCTGGCTCCCGCTGTACTGGTCACCGCTGCGGACGGACGTCTACCAAGCCTCGCTGGAGGAGGCACCGGAGGACTTCGTGATCGCGCCGATGGCCCGGGCCCAGGTCTGCGACGACATCGCCGAAGGCCTGCTGCCGGTCAAGGCGATGCTCGGCTTCTACATCGGCGGCATGGGTCACGCCGCCCGTAACTTCCACGCCGATCTGATGGCGCGGATGGGGTACGAGGACGAAGCCCGGCACATCCAGCGGCTGTTCGCCGACGGCCGGCGGGAGGAGGCGGTGCTCGCCGTCCCGGACGCCTTCGCCGACGAGATCTCCCTCGTGGGTCCACGTGAACGGATCGCGGAGCGGCTGGAGTTGTGGCGCAAGGGCCCGGTGACGGACCTTCTGGTCACCGCCCCGGACCCCCACACCCTGCGCGTACTGGCGGAGCTGAACAACTGAACAACTGAACGACTGAAGGGCTGAGTTGCTGAGCGGCTGGACCGACGCACCGCCGACCCGTCGGCCCGCCGACCTACCGACCTACCGACCCGCCGGTCAGCCGCCGCTGAGCTGGGAGACCGACGGCACCTTGTCCGTCACCTCGGCACCCGCGCTCTTGCCCGCGTCCTTGATCTCGTTGATGACGCTCTCGAAGGCGCCGACGTCGGCGTCGCCCGCCTGGCCCTTGCGGAGCTTGGTGCCGAGACCCTTCAGCGACTCGATGCCGGCGGTGATCGGCGCGACGGCCTTCGACAGCAGCGGGTCACCCTTGGCGTTGTTCACCGCGGCCTTGAGCCTGTTGTACGCGAAGGCGGCAGCGAGCCCCGCCTTGACGAGTGCGAACTTCCGGCCATCCGCCCCCTGTTTGAACTTGCCCTCGCGGTACGGCTTGATGATCCACTGGTACGTGGCGCCCGCCGCGAGGCCCGCGTTGGCGACGAACCGGGTCTTGGCGAACTTCTGCGCCTCCACGGAGCCGGTCGGCGTCGCCGAGGTGCCCGCGCTCGCGTCGCCCCCGCCGCACGCGGCGGTAGGGACGAGCAGCGCGCAGCAGAGGAGCAGCGCCAGGGCCGCACGGCGTACCGGACCGGGAACCGAAGCGCAAACCGAACCCGGAGTGGACATGGCAGACCTCCCTGACCTCCCCGAGACCTCTCGCCAGCGTCACCCGGGAGCGGCCGTTCCGCCACTCGGGTGACCCCGACCGGCCCGACCGGTCCGACCGGTCCGACCGGTTTCGTTTAACACGAAACGGCAACCCGATAGTTATGTCGTTTCGTCAACGCAGTGGAAGTCACCAGGCGGCGACCATCATCACCGTTGTCGCCGATGTCATGGCCGTCATCCTCGGCCTGTGGATCCTGATGTACGTGCTGGACGCGAACCGGGCCAATGACCTGGTCAGCTTCGTCCAGGACGTGGCCCGCTGGCTGGCCGGCTGGTCGCACGACCTGTTCACGTTCGACGAGGCCTGGGCGCGGGTCGTGGCGGGCTACGGTCTCGCCGCGGTCGTGTACCTCGTGGTCGGCCACGCCGTGGCAGGCCGCCTGCGCCGCCACTGACACGCCCGCGCCTACGCCCGCGCCCGCACATGCGCATGCGTGCGCCACGCACCACGGGGGCCGGGGCGCCCCCACGAGGGGTCCGGGGGGCGTCAGCCCCCCGGCAACCTCACACGCCGCAGTCCGGATCGAGCCCGCGCGGCAGGCGCTCCCCGCCGAAGACCGCGATCGTCGCCTCGTCTCCTCCCAGCGCGGCCACCGCCAGCAGCAGGGACCCCGCCGTCCACGTGGTGAGTTCCTCCGGCCATATGGCCCGGTCGCCCTCGAAGACGTAGCCCGTCCAGTACATGCCGCCCTCGGCGCGCAGATGCTGGATCGACTGGAGGATCTCCAGCGCCCGGTCGGACTCCCCCATCACCCAGAGCGCGAGGGCCAGTTCGCAGCTCTCGCCGCCCGTCACCCACGGGTTGGGCAGCACGCACCGCACCCCGAGCCCGGGGACGACGAACGCGTCCCAGTGCTCCTCGATGCGGGCCTTCGCCTCGGCGCCCGTCAGGGCGCCGCCGAGGACCGGGTAGTACCAGTCCATCGAGTAGTGGGACTTGTCGAGGAAGCGCTCCGGGTGGCGGCGTATCGCATGGCCGAGCGCGCCGGCCGCCAGCTCCCAGTCCGGCTGCGGCTCCTCGCGCTCCTCGGCGATCGCCAGGGCGCAGCGCAGGGCGTGGAAGATCGACGAACTGCCGGTCAGCAGCGCGTCGTCGACGGGTGCGCCGCCGTCCTCGGGGGCCTCGCGCTTCCAGCCGATCTGGCCGCCGGGCTGCCGCAGCCGCAGCACGAACTCGATCGCCGCGCAGACGGACGGCCACATCCGGTCGAGGAAGGCGTCGTCGCCGGTGGCGAGGTAGTGGTGCCAGACACCGACGGCCAGGTACGCGCAGAAGTTGCTCTCGCGGCCCCGGTCGGTGGGCTGGTCGGCGTTGCCGTCGTGGTACGCGGCGTACCAGGAGCCGTCCTCGTTCTGGTGCCGTGCCAGCCAGTCGTAGGCGCGGGCGGCGGCGGCGTGCTCGCCCGCCGCGTCCAGCGCCATGGCCGCCTCGGTGTGGTCCCAGGGGTCCAGGTGGTGCCCGCGGAACCAGGGGATCGCGCCGTCCTCGCGCTGTACGGCGAGGATGCCGGCGACGGTTTCGGCGGCCTGCTCGGCGGTGAGGACCCCGGGCAGGACGAGATGCTCCGTGCGTCCGGGTGAGGTCACTTGGCGCCCGCCGCGCTGGGCAGGTGCGGCTTGGTCGCGTACGCCACGAAGCTCTTGCCGACGACCGGGTTGAGGGCCTGCTCGGCGAGCCGGGTGACCAGGGGCTTCTTCATGATGTCCCAGACCAGCAGCTTGTGGTACGCGCGGACCGGGAGCGCCTTGTCGTTGTCGACGCCGAACGCGCACTTCAGCCACCAGTACGGCGAGTGGAGCGCGTGCGCGTGGTGGGTGCCGTAGGGCTTGAGGCCCGCCTCGCGCATCTTGGCGAGCAGCTCGTCGGCCTTGTAGATGCGGATGTGGCCGCCCTCGACCTCGTGGTACGCGTCCGACAGCGCCCAGCAGATCTTCTCGGGGCCGTACCGGGGCACGGTGACGGCGATCCGGCCGCCGGGCCTGAGGACGCGGACCATCTCCGCGAGGACGCCCTTGTCGTCCGGGATGTGCTCCATCACCTCGGAGATGATCACGACGTCGAACGACTCGTCGGGGAAGGGCAGATTGAGCGCGTCACCCTCCATGGCGGTGGCGCTCGCGCCTTCGGGAGCCTCTCCCGCCTCCTTCATCGCGGCGAACCACTTGGCGACCTCGCGGATCTCCTCACCGTTCTGGTCGAGGGCCACGACCTGGGCCCCGCGCCGGTAGCACTCGAACGCGTGCCGCCCGGCACCGCACCCGAGATCGAGCACACGATCGCCCGGGGCGAGCGGAAAGCGGGAGAAGTCGACGGTCAGCACGAGGTCTGCCCTTCCGGATGGGTAACGGCGCCCCTGCGCGGGGCGCGCCTTGCAGTGTCCGCGGGGGTGCGGCCCACACCCGCGGAACGGACCGTGCGCCGGGACGCCGCCCCGGTTCCGGCCCCGGCGGGATCGGCGATCCCGGGGCTCACGGCCGGGCACGGGCTTGCGGCCACGGCCAGGTACGGGCTTGTGGCCACGCCCGGGCATGAGCTTGCGGCCACGGCCGGGTACAGGCTTGTGGCCACGCCCGGGCATGAGCTTGTGGCCACGGCCGGGTACAGGCTTGTGGCCACGGCCATGGCCCTGGAGCGGCCGGGGGCCGCCGGCGCGGAGCGGCGGACGTTCCGGCCGTGCTCGCGGGCCGGGCCGGTGGGCCCGAAGCCCACCACCACGGCCGCGGAGCGGGCCGAAGCCCGTGGCACGGAGCGTGCGAAGGATGTGGGCCGCAGGCCCGCGCACGTGGAACGCGGCGCGGAGCGCCCGGGGGCCGTGGGCCGCAGGCCCGCGCACGGGGAACGCGGCGCGGAGCAGCGGAGTGTCACCGCGCACCGCCCGTCGTCGCGCGTGCGGCGATCGCTTCGCGGTAGAGGTCCGCCGTGCCCTGGGCCGCGCGGGACCAGGTGAAGCGGGAGAGGACGCGGGCGCGGCCCGCGATGCCGATGCGGTGGCGCAGGGCGGGGTCGGCCAGCAGGCGGCCGAGAGCGGCGGCGAGCGCGCCCGCGTCGCCGGGCGGGACCGCGAGGCAGGTCTCGCCGTCGGGGCCCGCGACCTCGGGGATCGCGCCGCCGGTCGTGGCGACGAGCGGCGTGCCCGTCGCCATGGCCTCGGCGGCGGGCAGCGAGAAGCCCTCGTACAGCGACGGCACGCACGCGACCTGCGCGCTGCGCACCAGGTCCACGAGTTCCGCGTCGGAGATGCCCTTCACGAACTCGACGGCGCCGTCGAGCCCGTACCGTTCGATGGCCTGGGCGACCGGCCCGTCCTCGGCGCGCTTGCCGACGACGACGAGGTGCGCGTCCGGGCGCTCGGTGCGCAGCTTGGCCAGCGCCTCGACCAGGTGGATGAGGCCCTTCAGCGGCACGTCCGCGCTGGACGTCGTCACGATCCGGCCGGGAACCTCGGCGACGGAGGGGTCCGGTGAGAACAGATCGGTGTCGGCGCCGATGTGCACGACCCGCACCCGCTCGGGGCGCACCCCGAGATGGTCGACGATCTCCTGCTGCGAGGAGCCGGAGACGGTCAGCACGGACGGCAGCCGCCGCGCGACCCGCTTCTGCATCCGCGTGAAGCCGTACCAGCGGCGTACGGACGCGCGGCGACGCCAGTCACCCGCGGCGTCGAGTTCGAGCTGCCGGTCGACGGTGATCGGGTGGTGGATGGTGGTGACGAGGGGCGCGCCGATGTCGCCGAGCAGCCCGTACCCGAGGGTCTGGTTGTCGTGGACGACATCGAACTCCCCGCGCCGCGCGATCAGATGGCGCCGCGCCCGCAGCGAGAAGGTCAGCGGCTCCGGGAAGCCGCCGGTCCACATCGTGGCCACTTCGAGCCAGTCGATCCAGTCGCGGTACTCGTCGCGCTTGGGCGTACGGAACGGGTCCGGCTGCCGGTACAGATCGAGGCTCGGCAGCTCGGTGAGCGGCACTCCGCCGTCGAGTACGGGGTACGGCTGCGCGCCGATCACCTCGACGCTGTGGCCGAGGCGGGCGAGCTCGCGCGACAGATGCCGTACGTAGACGCCCTGGCCTCCGCAGAACGGGTTGCCCTTGTAGGTGAGGAGAGCGATGCGCAGCGGTCCGTCGGCGCCGCCGACGGTGCCCGCACGGGGCCCGGCTGCTATGGCCTCAGCGGTCACTCACGGCCCCCTTCTCACTCCACTTTCGCCGGAGCGTAACCGCTCGCGCTAATCTAGAACAAGTTTCAGACTTGATCGTTCTTGATCGCTCAAGGAACACCGAATCTACCGGCAGGTAGCGCTGCTGTAAGGCCTGGATCAGGTGATTCGCGCCACGGCGCGGGGCCCTGCCATGCTGTGCCGTCGGGAACTCGGGGGAACGGGAGACATGACCACGGAAGCCAAGGCACCAGTCCCAGCCTCCCCGCCCTTGACGGAGCGCCAGGAGGCCAGGCGCCGCCGCATTCTGCACGCCAGCGCGCAGCTGGCCAGCCGGGGCGGATTCGACGCCGTACAGATGCGCGAGGTCGCCGAGGCCGCCGGGGTCGCCCTGGGCACGCTGTACCGCTACTTCCCGTCCAAGGTGCATCTGCTGGTGGCCACCATGCAGGACCAGCTCCAGCACATGCACACGACCCTGCGCAAGCGCCCCCCGGCCGCCGACAGCGCGGCGGAGCGCGTCGCGGAGACGCTGATGAGGGCCTTCCGCGCCCTGCAGCGCGAGCCGCATCTCGCGGATGCGATGGTTCGGGCGCTGACCTTCGCCGACCGCAGCGTCAGCCCGGAGGTCGACACGGTCTCGCGCCAGACGACGGCGATCATCCTGGACGCGATGGGCCTGGAGAACCCCACGCCCGAGCAGCTCTCCGCGGTCCGGGTCATCGAGCACACCTGGCACTCGGCGCTGATCACATGGCTCTCGGGGCGCGCCTCGATAGCCCAGGTGAAGATCGACATCGAGACGGTGTGCCGGCTGATCGATCTGACGACTCCGGCGGCGGAACAGCGTACGGGTCCGGGTCCGGGCGCGCCCCCGCGCGGGGGGGGGCGGGGGCC
>NZ_JBSGZO010000445.1:0-7007 GCF_053611045.1 Streptomyces sp. NPDC054841
GAACCGATCAACCTGGTGGCGCATCCCGTACGGGCAGCAGGGCGTGTCCAAGGCGGACCTGTGCAGGCAGTGGCGGGACCGGGCTCTTCCCGTCGGCCACGGCGGTTTGACCCGCGGGGTGGTCCTTCCGGAGTTGCGCACCTGTACCCAGGAGCTGCTGGAGCAGGACTGGATTGACTGCGCTGTCGCGGACACCCTCGGCCACGGCGATGCCGCGGAGGTGGCAAGCGCCCTCGATGTCGCACAGGAGGGCAGCCGCCGGGACTGGCTAACCGAGCCGCAGGTCCAGGAGGCGACCGCCGCGGTGATCGAGTACTGCGCCTGGCCTCTGACTAAGCTGGTCTGCCTGGTCGGCGCGGAGGCCCTCAAACGTGTCAAGGAGGAAGCCAAGGCGCAGGGCTACGCGTTTTCGAAAGCCACCCGCGACGACTTGAAGAATCGTGCCCCGCGGCTCGCCCGCGAACGACTGATCGCAAACGGCGGCCTCGCCGACAAGGAGCGGTTCGCGGCACTGCCCCAGCCTGGCTCCTCGCCGTATGACGAGTTGGTCGAGTCGGTGATCGAAGCGCTCCATGACGAACTTGAGTTTTCTAACGCCGCACTGGTGGCTGCGGCAAGCGAGTCCCCGTCGGCCTCTCCGCAGGCAACCGCACAACCACCCGCTGCGATGGCCCGGAAACCTCGGGCCCTTCGCCAAGACGAGGCCAGGCGCTTGCTGGGCGGTGCCGAGGCCGGACAACGATGGCTGCGGATGGAGCGTCTCGCCGGCGAGATAGGCCTGTCGGCTTACCTTAAGGCGCTCCACCGGGAGCCAGATGACATGGTCGCCGACGCGATCACCGACGCTGTCAAGGAGGTCACCGTTCACACGCTGAGGAAGCCGGACTGGGGAAGCGAAGAGGACCTGAAGGAGACCTCCGGACGCCTCAAGCAGTACGGGCGTTGGCGGCTTTTGGACCTACTGCGAAAGCGGGGCAGCCGACGGGAGGAGCCTTTGGACGACGACGGGGCTGCTGGGGGATCCGTATGACGTATGGAGCAGGCACTTGCCAAGGATCGGGGGCGGTGAGGTGATGACGCAGCAGCATGGTGGCCTGGTCACCGACGAGCAGGGCCGGATGAGCTGGTGGAACCCCGAGCCCGCAGCGGTCGCTGCTGGAGTCTTCTCTCCTGCGCCCGGAGTGACGGTCTCGGTCGACCTCATCCACCCGCAGAGAGTGCTTGCGTGGACCATGCCCGGCCACGGCTCGCTTGAGACGTTGACGGCCCTGTTCGGCGAGGCATGGGCCAGCGCGATGCGAGATCTTCTCGCCGACGCTCCTCACCGAGGGATGACCATGGCGCCTGCTCCGCCGCCGCTGCCCGAGGCCTGGGCTCGGGTCGGGCTGGTGGCCGGGGTACGACGGTGGCTGCCCGCTGCCGTCTCGGAGGCCACCGTAGGCATCGACCAAGGCCTGGCCTGCCACCAGGCCGGACTGGACGAGCAGGCCGCGGCCGAATTCGCCGCCGTGTCGGCCAGCCTGCTATACCGGGCCGAGCGGTGCTTGAACGGGGACCTGCCGACGGCCATGCGCCCCGGTCTACTTGCCGCCACCCGCGTCGCCGCGCAGCTGCTCGGCGACGAGCATCCCGCCGCCGCCGAACTCCACGATCTCGCCGCCGAACTCCAGGCCGCCGAGGTTGTCCACACTGCCGCTGGCGCCGCCGACGAGGACCTCCGCGGAGCGCTCCCCGGTGCAGCACCTGCCGTCGACGTCTCCGCTGCGGCGGCGCCGGAGGCCATGGCAATCGCCTACGTAGACCCGGCCCTGGTGCCGGCCCGGATCCTGCGCTGGGACGGCGCCGAGGCCCCGGAGCTGCTCGTGGAGACCTACACCAACCCGCACCGGCTGCGGATCAGCGCCGTGCTGACCGACGACACGGAGCCCGACGACCAAGAGGTCACCGAACTGGTGGCCCGCGTCCTCGACCCGAGCGAGGGCACCGTGTGCGGGTCCGGAGTTTTCCTGCCCGCAGAAGACGTCCACACCGAAGACGGTCACCGGATCGTCGCCGAGCTGCCCCTGCACGCCCCGCCGCCCGATCCGCTGGTGGTGCAGGTCTACCAAGCCGGCCGCCCCCACCCCTTCCTTCACACGATCCGCGACCCGTCCCTGATCCGCGTCGACCGGCTGATGCTCGAGGCCTGGATGCGGCACCGATTGGCCCTCGCCGCGCGCGTCTTGGGCGACCCCGCCTGCGAAACCCTCCTGCAGGAGGCGGCAGACCGTGCCCGAGATGCGGCCGCCGCCCTGGGGGAGCTCACCGCCACCCCCGCCGACGCCGAGCCCCTGGGACCCGAAACAGCCGGTGCGGCTTCGCTGGCCGGGCTGCGGCTGGCCGCCGGCCGCCCCACTCTGGCGGACCTGCGGGCCCGCACCGCCGCTATCGATGCCTACCTCACCGTGCTGGTCGCCGCCCCGCCCGCCACGGCGGGTGGGGTACAGGACCCGGTCGCCCAACCCTTGCTCGCGGAGCTGGAACTGCTCGCGGCCGGGGAAGCGCCGATCACCGTCGCCGCCGCTGTCATGATCCGCGACATCGAGGCGTGGCTCGTCCAGAAGGTCGACGCTCACCGCACGGTCGACGCTGTAATGGACATTGCCCTCACTGTGCCAGCTCTCGTAAGGGCTGGATATGCACCTGATGTCCTGGTCAACGCAAGAGTCAACCGCAAAGCAAGGACGGCCGAGATCACCATCACTCTCAACTCAGCACACAACCCCCAGCCTCTGACCGTGACCATCACAAGCCCTGACGGCACCTGTAGGTCAGCAGCCGTTGACAGCCTGGGTCACGCCAGGTTCGAAAACGTCCCCATCACTTCCGGGGACCTTCGCATCCGCCTGGAACCGCGGTCCTGAGAGCGACAGCAGGCGTACGGCTTTGATCAACTTTGCGGGGCATGACTGCTCGTCATCCGGACGGGAAAGCCGGAGTGGACGTAGGGCACCCAGGCGCAGGCCGGGTTGTCCATCCAGACGGCCTTCAGGCAGGCCTGGCGGTAGGCGGTGAGGCTGTCGCTCTTCGGCAGCTCGTCGTAGAAGGCGATGGCGAAGCGGTGAGCATCTCCGGGGTTGACCAGGCTCACGGTGGAAAGGTCAGCGGCGGTTCCCCGTGCCCGCAAGGCCAGCGGGAAGCCGTTGAGGTCACCGGCGTGGTGGACAGCTCCTTGGCCGATTTCGCAGGCGTTGAGGAAGACCAGGGAGGCCCGGCACCCAGAGTGCAGCCAGGCTTTCGCCGTCACCGCGGTACCTTCCGCCCCGTCCACAAGGAGCAACTGGGAGTCGGAGGACTCCGGCCATTGGCGGAGTTGGCCGTACGCGGCCACATGCACCAATCCCCAGATAGGGGCGGTGGGGTCGGGGTCAAGAAGGTGGTCTTTCCCCTGTTGCGCGTCGGTAGGACGGACCACAGCCACATCGAGTCTTTGCAAACGAGCTTCCAGTTCTTGCACTTCATCCCCCGCCCGGATTCCCTGATCCCACCCGCCGAGAAGTGCAGACGGGGAGGCCACGAGGTCGGAGGGAGCGTCATTGAGATTGGACAGGTAGCCAACCGGGCACTTCTGGATCAGGTAGCCGTCCGGCCCGTGGGCTGCATGGAGCGGCAGTCCGGAGAAGTTCCCGTGGGGTATGAGAATCAACGCGTCGGAGCCCTTCACCTTCTCCAACCACGGCTTCATCACCGCATCATGCAGCATCGTCAGATAGGTGCCAATATGAGGCCTATTTCTATGAATCGGATTGAGATAGTCCCAGATCGCTTTGCGGAGATCCAGGATGTTCACCGTTTCACTGAGCTGGCGTGACCAGTATTGGCATTGCCTGCTGCCGGTCACGTGGGCTCCCAGGGCCCATGTGCCGTGCTGGGGGGTGTACAGCAGTTGCACGAAGGTGACCGCGTGTCCGAAGCATGCGGCCACGCTGGCGAGTTCTGGGGAGGCCACGGGGCGGTAGGTGTTCTTACCCGCCAATACCCGGTTGCGCAGCAGCTCGAGCAGGCGCTGGTCGGCGTTCTCAGAGTGCTGAGCGTGCCGCCGCTCGGCCAGTTCGTATTCCTCCACAAGGTCAGGATCCTGCTCGAACGCGCGGCTCAGGGCCCCGAGCGGGGCGTGCGCGATCTTGAAGGCCAGCTTGTGGCAGTCATGCTCGGCCAGCATGCCGGCCAGATTGGCCGATGTGGTCGTGAGGCCGTGGGCGATGTCGATCAGGTCGGCTGTCCCCCGGGCGTTGGCCAGGGTGGTGTACACGATGTCACGCACGCGGATCACCGATTCCCCGACCCGCTCATCCGCTCCGGTCCCGAGCCTGAGGGAGATGAGTTCGAGTTGGGCTTCGATGGCTTCCTTGGACCGCCCGACTTTGAGGGAGGCATCACAGGCTTCCTCTGCCACGGCCTGCCGTTGCTGTGGGTCGAGGCTGGGGTTCCTGGCCAGGGCGAGCAGGAGCTCGGGACGGTAGAGCGGGGCGTAGCCTTGCGCGAACTCGTCGGCCACCTCCGCGCATACTCGGGCGACATCACTTGCCGACCGACACTCGCTAAGGGGCAGGTGGTCACGGCACCGGCGGTATGCCGGCCGCCAGTCGTCCACCGCGGCCAGCTGATCAAGGATATCTGACGTGTGAAGCGTGGCGTCCTGGGGGTAATCGCGGGCAAGCTCCATCAGGGTCTGCACCAAGCCGAGGACATGTTCGTCCCTGACTATGTTCTTCAGCTTTCGCGCTTTGCGCTTGGCCGACGGGGCAGTCGGCTTAGCCTTGGCGTGGCCACCGGTTGGGGAACTGGACCTCGGATCGAATTTCGCTCTCTGCTGGGACCAGAACCAGGCGGCTGTGGGGCGTTCGAGCCGCTCGAGCGTCTTGCTCAGGTCACGCGAGGCATCCGCTATTTGCTTGCGGATGGAAAATCTCTTCGGCGGAGAGCACAGGTCGAGTGCGCCGCCTTGGATGTCGCGCAGCAGTTCCTCATAGTTCTGCATCCTCGTGGTCCGGTCCAGCTCGAGACGTGCGAGCTGAAGATGAACCTTGAGCCTGTGATGAGGGCGCTGGCTGATCGTCCCGGCTTTTCGCGCACAGTCGGCCGCGAGCTGAACGTTGCCGTAGATCTCGGCGGCGCCGGCCACGTCGAGCAGGAAACGTGCCGCCGCCGGCTGGGCGGATCCAGGGAGGGAGGCGTAGTCATAGCTGCCCGGCTGGAAGTACGTCATGGCCTCGCCCCTGGCCGCCCGCACATCGCACTCCGCCTCCCGGAAGTGCTCCAGACGGCGTTCAGCCGACGTTATCCACCCAACCTTGTTCTTTTTGCATTTCTCGCGACGATTTCGCCAGGCCTCGCCACAGGCAATTCCAATATTCAGCACTTCGAGAGCCAGCTCCGCATCAGGTACATGCGCGAGGAGTCTCTGACGGCCTTCCTCAAGTCGGTTCAAGGCAACGTCAAAGTACTCTTCGCGAACGTCTTTGTCCTTCAGGTGCACTACTGCGGAGGCGTAGCCGGTTGCGATGTGGGCGATAGCCTTGGCCGTCATCTTGTGCCGGGAGCGAAGTGCGTCTCGGGATTCCCATGCCTCCTCGAAGAATGGAATGGCGGCTTTGGGTTCCCAGTTGTCAAAAGCGGCTTGTCCCGCGTCGGTCAGCAGGTAGACCCAGCCATCTCGCTGTGGAGGAAAGGTATTTCCATAGCCGTAGGTGGGGCGGAGTTGGTCGGCGAGGTCTTGGTACAGGTCGAAGCGCCTGGCGGCGTCACCGTGCGCCGTAAAGGATTCCACCCATTCCACCTGTTCGCGTGTCAGACCTCCGCACAGCAGTGCCTCAGTGGTCCAGAAGACGGTGTCATCTAGCGCCGCGGCGCATGGCCATGCCGCCTCGGCGTGGAGCTGGAGGCACGAGAGAGTCTCAGGCTTGCGATGCAGTTCCTCCAGCAGGTGAGAGTCGTTGGCGCGGGCCCAGCGGTACAGCTGCTCGAAGTCATCGTCACCGAGAGTGCGTTCCTGCCGCAGGCGGGCGCGGCAGTCCCTGATGATCTCAGGTGTGTTTTCGTCGGCCATGGTGATCTCCCTTGCCGCTGGTCCCAGCCTAAGCATCGAATCCCTGCAGAGGCAGCCAGGCCGAGGTGGTGCTGAAGCGTCTCCGAAAGCACATGCGCGACGGATGTCAAGCCGATACCCGATCACCGTAGTGGCGACTATCCGCACAGAACTCGGCCTCTTATTCGCGGTAAGCCAGCCGCCGAGGAACCTGGTGCCGCTCCAGCCAGTGGTCGGCAGGGTGCTTGAAAACCGCACCACGCTAAACAACGGAGTGTCGCTGATCGGCGCGATGCCTCAGCGTTGCGGGGGCCAGGAAGGCCCCGCTGGCCCTGCTTAGCCTGGTTCTCAGTCGGCCCGCCAGCGGCTACGGGGTCGTGTCGTCGTGGAGGACCACGCGGGAGAGTTCCACTGTCTGGCCGACGCGCCAGAAGTGGAGCCGACGTGCGGCCGGGGTGCCCTGTTGCAGGGCCACGCGCCAGCACACGGCGCCGTCCGCGCGGACTGCCGGTCGGCTGTTGCCGCCAGCGTCCACACGAAGCCGGTGCGGGTTCCGTCCGGGCGACTGGAGGCCGGTGAGGACCTCCACGACGACGTCGACGACCTTCTGCCAGTCCACGCCTTCGGTTGTCTTTAGCGAGGCCAGGAAGTCCGGTCCGATCATGTACGGCGGCAGCGGCCGCGTCGCCTTCTCACCCTTGGGAATGCGCCGGGTCCAGGCCAGGTAGACCTCGTGGCGGAACTGATCCTCTGGGTCGCAGAAGGCCTCCTCGCCGCGGTCCGGGCCCGAGCGCGCCCGGGCGGCCTTGAGCTCCTTTTCCAGTTTCTGCCGTCGCTGCTCGACCTTGCGGTAGTGCGTGCGCTGTCGGTCACGGTCTGCCTCGGCGGCGGCCAGGGCGGTCTCGACGCCTCGCAGGCGCGCGTCCGACAGGTCCAGCTC
>NZ_JBSGZO010000446.1:0-7002 GCF_053611045.1 Streptomyces sp. NPDC054841
CGACCCGAAGCCCTACGTCTGGACGAAGACCGCCGACGAGATCCTCGAACGCCTCGCCTCATATCTGAACAGGATTCCTGACTCAGAAGACTAGGTCAGCCGAGGGCTGCGGTGATCCGCTCGGAGGCGCTCTTGGCGGCGCGCTCGGCGTTCGCGCCCCGCAGGACGGCCGTCATGTACGGCTTGATCGGGTTGTCGGCCTCGACCGAGGCCCACTGCGGGGAGTTGGGGGTGGCGCGGCCCTGCGCGGCGCCGGCGGCCATCGCGGCGGTGGCCTCCTGGCCTTCGATGGCGGATGCGAGGGTGGTCTTGTTGGGAACGTAGCTCATGGTCCTGGCGAGGTCGGTCTGCCAGCGTTCACCTGCCAGGGCCTCGACGACGTCGATCGCGGCACTGCGGTTGCGCGACTTCTCGGGGATGATCAGATCGGAGCCGCCGGTGAAGACGGCGCCGGGTCTCTTCGCGGTCTTTCCGGGGATCGGGAAGAAGCCGAGCCTGCCCCGCAGCGCCGGGTTCTCCTTCTCGATCACGGTGGCGGAGGACGGGGTGGCGATGATCTGGGCGACGTTCCCCTTGGCGAACACACCGGTCTGCGGCGGTGTCATCTCGTCCGCGCCCTCGGGGCCGTCGCCGAGGGCCTGGAGCTCCTTGTAGAACGTCATGCCCCGGATCGCGGCGGGTTTGTGCAGGACGCCCGCCCAGGAGCCGGCCTCGTCCACCGCGAGGTCCCCTCCCTCGTCCCAGATGAAGCCGGCGAGGGTGTACCAGTCCTGCCCGGAGAGGTAAATGCCCTGGTTGCCCTCACTGTTGAGCTTGTCGGTGTTCTCGAGCCACTGGGCGCGTGTCTTCGGGGGCTGCGTGATCCCCGCCTCCGCGAAGAGGTCCTTGTTGTAGATGACGACGCGGTTGGCGGCGTACCAGGGGATGCCGTACTGCGTGCCGTCGATGCTGCCCGGCTCGGCGAGGCCCGGCAGCCAGTCGTCGCTGCCGAGATCGCGGATGGACTCCAGGGTCAGGTCGAGCAGTGCGTCGCTCTCGGCGTACTGCGCGACCTGGGTGTTGCCGACCTCGATGACGTCCGGCGCCTCGTCGCTCTCCAGCGCGGCGGTGACCTTTTCGCCGATGCCGGTCCACTCCTGGAAGGTGACTTCCAGCTGGACGCCGGGATGGTGTTTCTCGAAGTCGGTGACGAAGCGGTCGAGGAAGTCGTCCGAGACGCTGTCCTTCATCAGCCAGACCGTGACGGTGCGGCCACCCGGGCCGCCGCCCGGCAGCATTCCGCATCCACCGAGCGCGACAGCGGACACGATGGCCAGGGAGCAGGCCAGGAGGCGGTTCTTCACGTAGGTCACCTTTTACGTAGGGCACGGGAAGTGGACCCGACGTGGGGGGACCGAACGGCGTTCGTACGGGCGTGGCTGGGATTTTGGTATGTACCAATCGGGTGGTCAACCCCCGACGCCTCGCGGACGGCCCCTGGCTGGGGCACCGTGGAGTGAAACCTTCGACACAGCGAAGAGGAGTGCGGCCCCATGTCCCAGCACACCTACCGGGTCACCGAGATCGTCGGCACCTCCCACGAGGGGGTCGACCAGGCCATCCGCAACGGCATCGCCCGCGCCAAGCAGACCCTCAGGGGCCTCGACTGGTTCGAGGTGACGCAGGTGCGCGGCAACATCCTGGACGGCGAGATCGAGCACTACCAGGTCGGCCTGAAGGTCGGGTTCCGGCTGGAGGAGGGGTAGCGGCGAGGTGGCCGACGGTCACCCGTACGGCCCACGGGTCAGGCGCGGCCCTGAACCAGGTGAGGCCCTCGGGGCATCGGGTGGGCACGGCCCTCGGGTCAGGTACGGCCCTCGCGCTCCTGTGCGTCCTTCATCGCCTGTGACGTACTGGCCCAGCGGGCGCGCACGACCCTGAAGCCCGCCCGTTCGGCGGCATCGCAGACGAGTTCGTCGTCGTCGACGAGCATCCGGATCTCCCGGCCGCCGCCGAGGCGCCGCAAGATCTCCAGTTTGGTCGTCCGGGCGGGCCGGCGGTCGTCGTTGCGCCGCATCCACACCCTGCCGGTGGGCAGTCCGTGCCGCTCCAGCCAGTCCAGGGTGGCGGCACGGCAGCGCTCGGGCCGGCCGGTGAGGTACATGACCTCGCACTCCCCGGCCGCCTCGGCCGCCATCCGTACGCCCTCGACGAGCGGTGTGTCGTCCGGCGCGGCAGCGAAGAAGGCGTCCCAGTCGCGCGGCCTGCGCTCCAGGAAGTGCTGGCGGTGGCCGGTCTCGGCGATGGTCCCGTCCAGGTCGAATACGGCCAGTGGCCTGCTGTTCTTGGTCACGGTCCCAGACTAGGGCGTGCCCCTCGGTGATCCTGGCGCCCCCGGGAATGCTGGCGCCGTGCGGGCGTTGAACCCTGGTGTGACCTCAGTGATCGCTTCGACCAGGTTCTCCGTGCTGGACCGCTCCCGCACCCGTGCCGGGCAGGACGGCCCGCAGGCGCTGCGCGGCACCGTGCGGCTCGCGCAGCAGGTGGAGGCGCTGGGTTTCCACCGCTTCTGGGTCTCCGAGCATCACGGTGTGCCGGGTGTGGTCGGCTCCGCGCCGACGGTGCTGGCGGCCGCCGTCGCCGCCGCGACCTCGGTGATCCGGGTGGGTACGGGCGGGGTGATGCTGCCCAATCACCAACCGCTCGTGGTCGCCGAGCAGTTCGGGGTACTGGAGTCCCTCTTCCCGGGGCGGATCGACATGGGCCTCGGCAGGTCGGTCGGCTTCACCGACGGGGTACGCAGGGCGCTGGGCCGGGACAAGGACGACGCGGAGGACTTCGCGGGGCAGCTGGGCGAGCTGCTGCGGTACTTCGAGGGGAGACATCAGCAGGTGCACGCGCGCCCCTCCGAGGGACTGCGGGTACCGCCGTTCGTGCTGGCCACGGGCGAGGGCGCGGAGATCGCCGCATCGGCCGGGCTGCCGCTGGTGGTCGGGGACCTCAGGGGCCGGGAGCGGCTGCTGCGGGCCGTCGACCGCTATCGCGCCGGGTTCCGGCCGTCTCCGTGGGCGACGGAGCCGTACGTCGTGGTGGCGGGCACGGTCGCGGTCGCCGGGAGCGAGGAGGAGGCCCGGCGGCTGCTGATACCGGAGGCGTGGGCGATGGCGTACTCCCGGACGCACGGCACCTTCCCCCCGCTCGAACCGGCCGAGGCCATCGAGGCACGGGCGATGACCACGAAGGAGCGCGAGCTCTACGAGTCCGGGCTGCTCGGCCAGATCCACGGCACGCAGGAGCAGGTCACGGACGCACTGGAGACGGTGATCAAGGACAGCGGCGCGCACGAGGTGCTGGTGACGACGAGCACGTACGACCGCGAGGGTCTGCTGGACTCGTTCCGCCGTCTCGCGCGCATAGCGGGCCTGACCAGCGCGAACGACAGGGACATTACCTAGAATCCCCGGTATGCAAGGCCCCCACGACCCCTACGTCCGCGTCCGCGCCGCCCGCGAGCACAATCTCAAGAACGTCGACGTCGACATCCCGCGCGACGCACTCACCGTCTTCACCGGAGTCTCCGGGTCGGGCAAGTCCTCGCTCGCCTTCGGCACGATCTACGCCGAGGCGCAGCGTCGCTACTTCGAGTCCGTCGCCCCGTACGCCCGACGGCTCATCCACCAGGTGGGCGCGCCGAAGGTCGGCGAGATCAGCGGTCTGCCGCCGGCGGTGTCCCTGGAGCAGCGCCGCTCGTCCCCCACCTCGCGCTCCTCCGTCGGTACGGTGACCACCCTGTCGAACTCGCTGCGGATGCTGTTCTCCCGCGCGGGCGACTATCCGGCGGGTGCCGCGCGGCTGGACTCGGACGCCTTCTCGCCCAACACCGCCGCAGGGGCCTGCCCCGAGTGCCATGGCCTCGGGAAGATCCACCGCACCAGCGAGGAACTGCTGGTCCCCGATCCGTCGCTGTCGATCCGGGAGGGCGCGATCGCCGCCTGGCCGGGTGCCTGGCAGGGCAAGAACCTGCGTGATGTCCTGGACACCCTCGGGTACGACGTCGACAGGCCCTGGCGGGAGCTGGAGCAGAAGGACCGCGACTGGATCCTGTTCACGGACGAGCAGCCGGTGGTGACGGTCCATCCGGTACGGGACGCGGGCCGTATCCAGCGCCCGTACCAGGGCACGTACATGAGCGCCCGGCGCTATGTCCTGCACACCTTCGCCGATTCCAGGAGCCAGACGCTGCGTGCCAAGGCCGAGCGCTTTCTGGCCGGTGCGCCGTGCCCGGTGTGCGGCGGCAGCCGGCTGCGGCCGGAGGCGCTTGCGGTGACCTTCGCGGGGCGGAGGATCGCCGAGCTGGCCGCGCTGCCGCTGACCGCGCTCGCCGACGCCCTGCGCACGGACCGGGACGACGAGACGGCGCGGGTGCTGACGGCGGATCTGCTGGCCCGGATCGGCACGGTGACCGAGCTGGGGCTCGGCTATCTGAGCCTGGACCGCGCCACGCCCACGCTCTCCAGCGGTGAGCTGCAGCGGCTGCGGCTGGCGACGCAGCTGCGCTCCGGTCTGTTCGGGGTCGTGTACGTGCTCGACGAGCCGTCGGCGGGGCTGCATCCCGCGGACACGGAGGCGCTGCTCGTCGTCCTGGACCGGCTGAAGGCGGGCGGCAACACGGTGTTCGTCGTGGAGCACCATCTGGATGTGGTGCGGCACGCCGACTGGCTGGTCGATGTGGGGCCGCGCGCGGGCGAGCACGGCGGCCGGGTGCTGCACAGCGGGCCGCCGGAGCGGCTCGCCGAGGTGGCGGAGTCGGCGACCCGCCGCTTCCTCTTCGGCGCGGAGCCGGCTCCGGTCCGGGCTTCCCGGCAGCCGTCGGGGCAGCTCGCCCTGGGTCCGGTGACCCGGCACAATCTGCGCGGCCTCACGACGCGGCTGCCGCTCGGGGTGTTCACGGCGGTCACCGGTGTGTCGGGTTCCGGAAAGTCGACGCTCGTGGGGTCGATCTCCGAGGAACTCCCTGGAGTGGAGCGGACGGTGACGGTGGACCAGCGGCCGATCGGTCGTACTCCCCGGTCCAATCTGGCAACGTACACCGGGCTCTTCGACGTCGTGCGCAAGCTCTTCACCGCCACCGACGAAGCCCGGGCGCGCGGCTACAAGGCGGGGCGGTTCTCCTTCAACGTGGCGGGCGGGCGGTGCGAGACCTGCCAGGGCGAGGGGTTCGTCTCCGTCGACCTGCTCTTCCTGCCCAGTACGTACGCTCCCTGTCCGGACTGCCGGGGCGCCCGCTACAACCCGGAGACCCTCGAGGTCCGGTACGGCGGCCGGAACATCGCCGAGGTGCTCGATCTGACCGTGGAGGCCGCGGCAGAGGTCTTCGCGGACACACCGGCGGCGCTGCGGAGCCTGCGCGCGCTGCTCGACGTCGGCCTCGGCTATCTGCGGCTCGGCCAGCCCGCGACCGAGCTGTCCGGCGGCGAGGCCCAGCGCATCAAGCTCGCCGCCGAGCTTCAGCGCCTGCGCCGGGGCCACACCCTGTACGTGCTGGACGAGCCGACGACCGGGCTGCATCCCGCCGATGTGGAGGTGCTGATGCGGCAGTTGCACGGCCTGGTCGACGCCGGGCATTCGGTGGTGGTCGTCGAGCACGACATGGATGTGGTCGCGGGCGCCGACTGGGTGATCGACCTGGGCCCGGGCGGCGGTGACGAGGGCGGCAGGATTGTGGCCGAGGGGACTCCGGCGGAGGTGGCGCGGGCGGCTGGGAGCCGCACCGCGCCGTATCTCGCCAAGTCCCTCGGACATGACGCCCGTTAGTGCCTACGCTGCCGTGGCAGCCTCGTCGTAGGTGTAGTGGGGCGTGTGGTCGAGCATGTCCGAGGGGGTCACGTCGTTCCACGGGCGCATGGTGTCGTGCAGGTCCACGACGTTCGCCGTGCCGGCCGCGGGCAGGTACGCGGAGCCCGGGTGGCGTGCCTGCCACTGCGACCAGAGCTTGTCGATGAACGCGTGATGCATCCAGAACACGGGATCGTTCGGGGAGACTCCCGTCGCCATCTGGCCACCGACCCAGACGTGCACGCGGTTGTGCAGATTGACGCCACGCCAGCCCTCGAGGTGGTTGCGGAAGCCGTCGGACGCGCTGTTCCAGGGCGGGGCGTCGTACGTGGACATGGCCGTGACGGAGTCGACCTCGGCCCGGGTCGGCAGCTGCCGTCCGTTCGCACCGAGGGCGCGCCGCAGATAGCCGCGCCCGTCGACCCGTACGGTGATCGGCCAGGCGCCGGAGGCGGCCGCGAACGGGCCGTCCATGACCTGGCCGTCCCTGCTGCGGCCGGTGCCGCCGAGGAAGTCGGCGGCCCAGAGCGAGGAGGCGGCGGTGCGGTCGGCGGTCCAGTCCCAGTACGGGAGCGCCACCGACGGGTCCACGGACTGCAGGGCCCGCTCGAACTGTATGAGGAATCTTCGGTGCCAGGGCAGGAAGGACGGCGAGCGGTGGCCGACGCGGTCCCCGTTGTCCGTGTCGTTCATGATGAAGGCGTTGTGGGTGGTGACGAAGGCGTCGTACTGCCCATTGCGCTTGAGGGCGAGGAGGGCGTCCACGAAACGGCGCTTCTCGTCGGTGGTCAGCTGGGCCTGGTTCTTCCGTACGGTCATTGCGGTGGCGCTCCGGATCAGGTGAGGGCGAGCGAAGCGAGATGGGGGTACCCCCGGCCGAAGGTTGGGGGAGGGACGAGGGCGGCGCCCTGGAGTTCGACGACGGCGGCGCGGGCGAGGGCCAGCGGCGTGGCCCGCGGTTCGTAGTGGTTGACGACACTGATCCAGGTGCCGTCGGCGTTGCGCATCACATGCAGTTCCTCGCCGTCGATGCGGACGGTGTAGCCGCCTCCGTGGCCGCCGTGGTGACCCTCGCCGTGGCTTCCGCCGTGGGACGGACCGCCCTGTATCCGGCGGCCCTTGTAGACCTCGTCGAAGGATCCGGGTGCGGCCTGGCCGGGTGATCCGGCGCCCTCTTCCGTGCCGCGG
>NZ_JBSGZO010000447.1:0-6948 GCF_053611045.1 Streptomyces sp. NPDC054841
GAATCGACCTCCCGGTGCACGTCCCGTACGACGACGGCGTACTGCTCCTGCCGACGCTCGGCGAGCTGCGGCTGACCGGCGAGGAGACGCGCGGCACCGCTCAGGTGCAGCCCGTCGAGAAGGGTTTCCTGGTCCGGTCCGCCCGCGGTGAGCGGCGGGTCGCCCGGCTCGACGAGCCGGGCGTCGGCTGGCAGCCCGTGCGCAGGCTCGGCCGGGACGGTGCGCCCGATCTCGCGATCGACGACCTCGACCCGTACCGGCACTGCTTCGGCTCCCCGGCCCTGCCCCGGCTCGGCCTCGACGAGGCCGCGGGCTGGACCGGGCGGCTGGCCCGCGCCTGGGTCCTGCTGCGGGAGCGCGTGCCGGAGCAGGCCACGGCCGCCGCCGGATCGCTGACCACGCTGACCCCGGTCGACGGCCCCGGGCCGTCCGTGGGCCGGCACGGCTTCGGCGGGCTCGGGATCCCGGCGCGGGGCAGTGCCCGGGAGTTGGCGCCCGCGCTGCTGCGCGGCTATCGCAGGGCGCGGTACCAGGCGCTCGTCGAAGTCACCGACCTCCATGCGGAGGACGGGCTGTGGCGCCACCCCGCACCCTGGCAGGAGGCGCCCGTTCCGGTGTCGCAGCTGCTGGCGGGGGCATACGAACGGGCAGGGCTCGCCGCATTCGAGCCGGGCAGTGCCGAGGAGGCCCTGCGGGCGCTGGACACCCTGGACCGCGCGCCGGAACTCACCCTCGCCGGGAAGTGTCTGCTGGCACAGCTGCGGGAAGAGGCGGACCGTGACCGATGAAGCCGATGGGCGCGACAGGCTCGTACGACAGCTGGCACGGCTGGGATTACGGGAGGGGTCGACGGTCCTCGTCCACGCCGGGCTCGGCGGCACCGGCCTGGACGCACGGACACTGCGCGACGCACTGCTGACGGCGCTGGGCGAGAACGGCACGCTGGTGGTGCCCGCCTTCACCCCGGAGAACTCGGAGACGTCCGCCGCCCATCTGCGGCGGGTGGCCGGAATGACACCCACTCAGGCGGCGGCCTTCCGGGCCACGATGCCCGCCTTCGACCCCGCCACGACACCGTGCCCCGGGATGGGCCGGTTGGCCGAGTCCGTACGGACCACCCGGGGAGCGGTGCGCAGTGCCCATCCCCAGACGTCCTTCGCCGCGCTCGGGCGGCGGGCACACGAGCTGCTCTCCCGGCATCCGCTCCACTCCCATCTCGGACCCGAGTCGCCGCTGGGTGCGCTCTACCGGGCCGGGGCGGACGTATTGATGATCAATGTGGGTTTCGCCGTGTGCACGGCCTTTCACCTCGCGGAATACCGGCCCGGTGCACCACGCCGCCGCTATCGCTGTGTGGTGCGTGGGACGGACGGGCCGGAATGGACGGAATACGAGGACGTTTCCCTGGACGACAGTGATTTCGAGGCGGTCGGAGCCGCCTTCGCGTGGAATGTGGAGCAGAAGGGACAACTGGGAAGAACAGTCGCAAGGTTGTTCTCGATCAAGAACGCCGTGGACCATGCCGTGGTGTGGATGTCCGAAAAGCGGCGTTGATTGACTGAACGATGAGGGGATGGAGCGAGGTCCGCTCCGGAATGATTAATTCGCTCGCACTTCATCAGTCGTGAGTGTGAGTGTTCATACAGGACGGGGGTCGTGTGCACGCGTCATCGCAGCAGCGAGCGGCGGACCATCGGCCGTACTTCTTCTTGAGCTATGCGCACACGCCGAGGTACGGAGCCGGCGGGCCTGACCCCGATATGTGGGTCGAGCGCCTTTTCCGGGATTTGTGCGGCCACGTGATGGCCATGACCGATCTTCCGGCCGGTGCCCCGGCCGGATTCATGGACCGGGAGATACGCTCCGGGGAGGGGTGGTCCGAGCGGCTCGGCGAAGTGCTCGCCACCTGCCGTGTCTTCGTTCCGCTCTTCTCACCTCGCTATTTCGCCAGCGAGATGTGCGGCAAGGAGTGGTACGCCTTCGCGCAGCGGGCCATCTACCACCAGGCCAAGAGCAACCGGCCCGCGGAGGCCATCGTGCCCGCCCTGTGGGTACCGGTGCCGCCCGAGCAACTCCCGGGTCCTGCCGAGCGGTTGCAGTTCAACCACCGGGCCTTCGGCGACCGCTATGTCACCGACGGGCTCTACGGGCTCATCAAACTCCGCATCTTCGCCGAGGAGTACGAGCGTGCGGTCTACGAACTCGCCAAACGCATCGTCAGCGTCGCCGACACCGCCGGCGTGGGCCCCAGCCGGCCCCTCGACTACCGGCAGGCCCCCAGCGCCTTCGGCACACCGGCATCGGCCGGATCGCCCAACGGCGGCCCGCGCCCCATCCAGGTCACCGTCGCCGCGCCCACCCGCCACGACCTGCCCGGTGGGCGCAACCCCGAGTACTACGGCGACATGCCCCAGGACTGGAACCCGTACTACCCGGACGCCCACCGGCCCCTGGCCTATGTCGCCCGCGACCTCGTGCGCGCCCTCAACTACCAGGCCACGGTCGGCTCGTTCGACCACGACTCGGTTCCGCTGGACAGCAAACAGCCCCCGACCAGACCGGAGTTGCTGATAGTCGACCGGTGGGCCCTGGAGGACGACGAGAGACGGGAGCGGCTCGCCGCCTTCGACGCCGAGAACCGCCCCTGGGTGAGCGTCGTCGTCCCCTGGAACCGCGACGACCACCAGAGCCGCGCCGCCGAGAGCGAACTGAGCGCCAAACTCGAACAGACCCTGCCGACCAAGCTCAGCCAGGGCCGCGCCGCCTGCCGGGCCGCCGCCCGCGGCGTACCCAGCATGGAGGCCTTCGGCCAGATCCTCCCCCAGGTGGTGGAAGCAGCCGCCCAGCAGTACCTGAGACATGCCCAGGTCTATCCACCCGCCGGCGGCAGCCATACCGAACGCCCCCGGCTGCGCGGCCCGATGGCCGCCGAGTACGCCACCACGCACTTCATCCACGACATGCTCGACCAGGCGCCCGATGCGGAGGACACGGATGACAGCCAGTCGTGACGGACGCATCGTCACCTTCTACTCCTACAAGGGAGGTACCGGCAGGACGATGGCCATGGCCAACACGGCCTGGATACTCGCCGCGAACGGCAAGCGGGTCCTCGCCGTCGACTGGGACCTCGAAGCCCCCGGCCTGCACCGCTTCTTCCACCCCTTCCTGGACCCCTCCACGCTCGGCGCCACAACCGGTGTCATCGACCTGATCACCGAATACGCCTGGGCCGCCACCAGCCCCGTGCAGCGCCCCGACGACTGGCACCGTGACTACGCGCGCATCCAGCCGCACGCGGTCTCCCTCACCCCCGAGGCCCTGGGCTGGGAGTTCCCCGAAGGCGGCACCCTCGACTTCGTCTCCGCGGGCAAACAGAACCGCGAGTACTCGGCGACCGTCTCCACCTTCGACTGGGACAACTTCTACGACCGCCTCGGCGGCGGGCACTTCTTCGACGCGCTGCGCGACGACATGAAGGCCAACTACGACTACGTCCTCATCGACAGCCGCACCGGCCTCAGCGACATCGCCGACATCTGCACCGTCCATCTGCCCGACATCCTGGTCGACTGCTTCACCCTCAGCGACCAGTCCATCGACGGAGCGGCCGCCGTCGCCCGCCAGATCGACGAACGCTACGGCGGCCGCGGGATCCGGATCTTCCCCGTCCCCATGCGCATCGACGAGGGCGAGAAGGAGAAGGCCGACGCCGGGCGGGCCCTGGCCCGGCTCAAGTTCGACCGGTTCCCGACCGGGCTCGCCGGCGACGAACTCACCTCCTACTGGGGCGCGGTGGAGATTCCGTACCGCCCCTACTACGCCTACGAGGAGACCCTGGCCACCTTCGGCGACGAGGCGGGACTCACCAACTCCCTGCTCTCCGCCTTCGAACGGCTCACGGCCGTCATCACCGACCAGGAGATCACCTCCATGCCCACGGTCGGCGAGGAGGTCAGGCTGCGGATCAGGGACGCGTTCACCCGCCGCCGCCCCGCCCTGCCCGCCGACCTCTTCCTCAGCTACGTCGCCGAGAACCGGATGTGGGCCGACTGGATCGAATCCGCCCTCACCCGTGCGGGCTTCCGCGTCGTACCGCGCGACGTCTCCGCCGAACCCTCCGCGGACGGCTCGGGCGCGGCCGCCCCCGAGAACGCCGCGCGCACCGTCGTACTGCTCTCCAGCGCGTATCTCAAATCGGCACGGGCCGTCGAGGTGTGGGAGCGGGCCGCGTCCGAGGACCCCGGCGGCGGCCGGCGCCATCTGCTGCCGCTGCGCGTGGGCGACGTACGCCTCACCACCCCGTACATCGACCGCAACCCCGTCGATCTCTTCCGCCTCGACGAGGTGCACGCCACCACCGCGCTGCTGCGCGCCCTGGACCGGCCCGTGCAGCTCGCCGACGGGGTTTCGCCCGGGCCGCGGTTTCCCGGCACCGTTCCCAAGATCTGGAACGCGCCCCCGCGCAACCCCGGATTCACCGGCCGCTCCGTCGTCCTGGAGCGGATGCGCGACCAGCTCGGCGGCGGAATGGCCGTCGTCCTTCCGCAGCCGCAGACCCTGTACGGGCTCGGCGGCGTCGGCAAGACCCAGGTGGCGCTGGAGTACGTGCACCGCTTCATGGCCGACTACGACCTGGTGTGGTGGATCTCCTCGGAACAGACCGACGAGGTCGTCGCCGGTCTCGCCGATCTCGCCACCCGGCTCGGCGCACAGGGCGGCGAGGACATGGCCGCCGCCTCCCAGGAGGCCATCGACCTGCTGCGGCGCGGTGTGCCGACATCCCGCTGGCTGCTGGTCTTCGACAACGCCGACGACCCCGAGCAGCTCAAGCGGTTCTTCCCGACCGGCGGACACATCCTGGTCACCTCGAGGAACCAGACCTGGTCCCAGTACGGCGACGCGCTGCCCGTCGACGTCTTCCTGCGCGAGGAGTCGATCGAGCACCTCCAGCGCCGCGCCCCCGGGCTCACCCTCGAGGACGCCGACCAGGTCGCCGGCGCCGTCGGTGACCTGCCGCTCGCCGTCGAACAGGCGGCGGCGTGGATCGCCGAGACCGCCACGCCCGTCGCCGCCTATCTGGAGCAGCTCGGCCAGCAGGCCCCGCGCGTCCTCGCGCTCAACCAGCCCGCCGGATACCCCGAGCCCGTCGCCGCCACCTGGAACGTCTCCATCGAACGGCTCAAGGAACGCTCACCCGCGGCCGTACGGCTGCTCCAGCTCTGCGCGTTCTTCGCCCCCGAGCCGATCTCCGCGAACCTCCTCTACAGCAAGGAGATGATCGAGGCGCTCAAGCCCTACGACTCCTCCCTCCAGGAGAAGCTCGTACTCGGCCGCGTCATCCGGGAGATCGGCCGGTTCGCCCTCGCCAAGGTCGACCAGATCTCCAACTCCATCCAGGTGCACCGGCTGGTGCAGGCCGTCATCAGGGCACAGCTCAGCGAGGAGGAGCAGATGGACGCGCGGCACGCCGTCCACCGGATCCTCGCCGGTGCCCGCCCCGACGACGACGAGCCCATCGACAACCCCGAGACCTGGGCGCGGTTCAACACCATCTGGCCGCACCTCGGCCCGTCCGAGGCCCGCTTCTGCACGGAGCCGGAGACCAGGCGGCTCCTCATCGACCGTGTGCGCTACCTCTGGAAGCGAGGTGACTGGCAGACGGCGGGGGAGCTCGCCGAGGAACTGCGCGACTCCTGGCGGGACATGCTCGGCAACGACGACCTGCAGTATCTGTATCTGCGCTTCCACCTCTCCAACATCCTGCGCTCCCAGGGCCGTTACGTGGAGGCGCGAGAGCTGGACGAGGTGACCCTGGAGCGGCAGCAGGCCGTGCTCGGCCCCTCCCATCCGCACACGTACATGACCACCAGCGGTCTCGCCATGGACCTCGGCACGCTCGGCCAGTACGGCAAGGCCATGGAACTGGCCACCGAGGCCCACGAGGGATTCAGCCAGATCTTCCACGAGTCCCACCCGCGCACCCTGGCCGCCGCCAACAACCTCGCGCTCAACCTGCGCATGGTCGGCCAGTACGCGCGGGCCCGCGAGATCGACCAGGACGTCTTCGACCGGCGCACCGAGGTGCTCGGCCCGGAGCATCCGTACACGCTCTCGTCGGCCGCCTCACTCGCCCGCGATCTGCGGGAGGTCGGCCGGTACGAGGACTCGGTGGCGCTGCTCAGCCGCACCTACGACAGCTACAAGCAGACCCTCGGCCGGGCCTTCCCCGGCACCCTCGCCGCGGGCAAGAGTCTCGCCGTCTCGTTGCGGCGGGCGGGCAGACTGGAGGACGCGCGCCGGCTGACCACGGCGACGCGCAACCGCTACCGCGCCCGTTACGACTACGATCACCCGGACTCGCTCGCCTGCGATCTGAACCTGGCGGCGGACCTGTTCGCGGCCGGGGAGCCGGTCGCCGCGCGGGACCTGGCGCAGGAGGTCGTCGACAAGTACAGGGAGGTGCCGGGCGAGAAGCATCCGTACACCCTCGCCGCGTTCAACAACCTCGGCATCTACCAGTGGGGCTGCGGCGACCCCGAGGCGGCGGAACAACTGCTGCTGCCCACCATCCGCAGGATGACCGATGTCCTCGGCACCGCCCATCCCCACACGCTGTTCTGCACCGTCAACCTCGCCAACGCCCGCGCGGACCTGGGAGAGCTGGAATCGGCGCTGGACACCGAGCGGCGGGCCGTCATGAAGCTCCGCGAGGTCCTCGGCGCCCACCACCCGGAGGTGCTCGCCGTCGCCTCCAACATGTGCGTCACGCTCAGCGCGCTGGGCCGCAAGGACGAGTCGGCGGTGTTGCGCGCGGAGACCGTGGAGGAGCTCGGCCGGCTGCTCGGCGACGACCACGCGCTGACCCGGATCGCCCGCGACGAACGCAGGATCCACCGTGATCTGGAGCCGCTGGCGGTGTGAGTCGTGGCTCGGTTCTCCCCCCGC
>NZ_JBSGZO010000448.1:0-6935 GCF_053611045.1 Streptomyces sp. NPDC054841
GAGCGGGAGCCCGGTGTCGTCTCACCAGTTGCCGTAGCCGCCCCAGCTTCCGTAGTCGTTGTCGTCGTTGTCGCCGTAGTTGCCGTGATCGCCGTGATCGCCGTGATCGCCGTGGTCACCGTCGTGGCCGCGGTCGCTGGAGTATCCGGAGTTGCCGTGGTGCGAGTCCGCGGCGGCCGTGCCGGCTCCGATCCCGGTGAACGCGAGGACGAGCGCGGCGAACACTGCGGCAACGAGGCGCCCGGTCCGGGACGCGGTTGCGCTCATGATTCTTCCCTTCCAGGGATGAGTGGGTTTCGCGGACCCGGAAGTCCCGGGCCCGGCGCGCATCCGGCCCACCTGGGGGCCCGACGCGCGGGATGCACTCGCGACCCTGTCCGGCACCGGCACCCGCCCACGCGCGGCAGAACTGACGCCGCCTCATGAGTGTTGCGAGGAGGTGCAGGTGGGATTCGGTACCGGGCTTCCGCAGCCTCGCCGACATGATGCGGCGGGCCGCGGTTCCGCGACACCACCCCGCCGCCCGGGCCGCGGCGTTCGGTCACGGTCCCGACCGGTCTTCGAGGTGCCGAGCGGCCCTAATGACTGAACCCTCTATGAGTCACCTCGTGCCTTTCACGCTAGAACCGAGATAGTGACACGGTCAACAATTTAGGGCAAAATCCAGTAAAAGGGACGGGATGTGTATTCGCTGTCACGCACTGCAGAACACCGCGCGCACACGCGCCCGGTGTGCGGGGACCCGGGCCGGTCCGACCCGGGCCGGTCCGACCCGGGCCCGGATCCGGCGGCACCTCAGGTCATCTGCCGCCGTACCAGCTCGTGAAGCCGCCCGCTCGTATCCGCCAGCAGCTCCGCCGGCGGCCCCACCTGCACCACACGCCCCTCCGACATCACGACGACCCGATCCGCGTCCATCACCGTCGACAGCCGGTGGGCGATGACGACGCGGGTGGCGCGCAGCGCACGGGTGCTCTCGATCACCGTGCGCTGGGTCGCGTTGTCGAGCGCGCTCGTCGCCTCGTCGAAGAACAGGACGCGCGGCCGTCGTACGAGGGCCTGGGCGATCATCAGACGCTGTCGCTGTCCGCCGGAGATCGCGCCGCCGCCGGCGATCATGGTCTGCATGCCCATCGGCATGCGCCGGATGTCCTCGGCGAGCCCCGCCATCTCGGCGGCCTCCCACGCCTCCTCCTGCGTGAACGGCTCGGCGCCGCAGATGCAGTCCAGGATCGACCCGGTGAACGGCTGGGCGTTCTGCAGGACGACACCGCACTGGCGGCGGACGGCCGCCTGGTCGAGTGCCGCGAGGTCCTGGCCGTCGTAGAGCACGCTGCCCGAGGCGGGTTTGTCGAAGCCGATGAGCAGGCGGAGCAGGGTCGTCTTGCCGCAGCCGCTGGGGCCGACGATCGCGACGAACTCGCCGGGCCGGACCGTGAGGGACACGTCGTCGAGGACGAGCGGGCCGTCGTCGGCGTAGCGGAAGGACACCTTTCGGGCCTCGATCGCCCCGGACAGCTCTCCGGGCTGGGTGCTGGCGCCGCGTACCTCGGGCGCCTCCTCCAGAACCGGCTTGATCTGTTCGAACATCGGCAGGACGGCCGCGGCGGAGACGAGCGCTCCGGTCAGTTGTGTCACCGATGCCAGCATCATCGTCACGGCAGTGTGGAAGGTGAGGAACTCACCGGCCGTGAGGCTCCCGCGCGCCGGGCCCGCCAGCAGCATGAACATGATGAGCGCGCAGAGTGGCAGATAGACCGCGTCGAGGACCGTGGTCAGATTGCGGATCCGGCCCGCCCGCCGCTGCAGCTCGCGGCTGCGCGCGAACTGCCGCGCCCACGCCGCGTACGCGAAGCTCTCCGCCGCCGCGACCCGCAGCTTGGGCAGCCCGCGAAGTGTCTGGAACGCCTGGTTGTTGAGCTTGTTGCCGAGCTCCATGAGGCGCCGCTGCCAGCGCAGCTGCCACAGCCCGAGCCCCAGGAACACGACCCCGATGACGGTCAGCATCGCGATCGCCGCCAGCGCCAGCGGGACGCTGTAGGCGAGCAGCAGGACGAGGTTCATCGCCCCGACCGTGCTCGCCTGGACGACCACGGGGCCCACGCCCGACAGCAGTCTGCGGATCGCGCTGATGCCCATCGCCGCGCTCGCCAGCTCTCCCGTGGAGCGCTCGGCGAAGAACTTGGTCGGCAGCCGTAGCAGCCGGTCCCACACGGCGGGCTGCAGCGTGGACTCGATGCGGCCCTCCATGCGCAGGATGGTGAGGTTCTGCAGCAGCATGAACGCGGCGGAGACGATGCCCGCGACCATGACGGCCACGGACACCTGCACGATGAGGCTGGTCTCGGCGTTCGGTACGTACACACCGAGCACCTGTCCCGTGGCGATCGGCACCAGCGCGCCCAGAGCGACCGTCACCAGGCCCGCGATCGCGAGATTGCGCAGGTCCGGGCGGCTGCCATGGAGACTGAAGCGCATCAGCCGCCAGAGGTTCATCGGGCGTTCGGGCAGCGGCCGGTAGAACATGACGGCACGCGGCTCGAACTCCTCCGCGGTGTCCTCGTCGACACGGATCCGGCTGCCCGTTGCCGGGTTCACCGCCTGATATCCGCCACGCCGCCACAACAGGGCGACCGGCGCACCGGACTTGGCACGGTGACCCACCAGAGGGCCGCAGTTCTCCCGCCACCACTTCCCGTCGAGCCGTACCGCGCGGGTCCGGATCCGCGAAGTGAGCGCGATGCGTTCGACCGGCCCGATCCGCTCGTTGACCGGGCCGCCCCGGGTGGGCTCCGCGAGCGTGACCCCGGCCGCCGACGCGACCAGCCGGCAGACGGAGTACACGGCGTCGTCGGAGGCGGCGCCCGTCGATCGCGCGGAGACGGTCCTGCGGGAGCGGCCCATGGAGGCCAGCAGCGCCAGGTCCGCGCCCGCCCGTACCGCTTCGCCCGCCTTGATGCCGGCGGCGGCCCTGTCCTCGTGGGCCCGTTCGAGCCGCTCGATCCAGCGGTCGAGACCCGACAGCAGCCGGTACTGCTGGTTGACCATCTGCTGCCACAGGGCGCCGTCGACGAGGAGATCGGCAGCCGCCTCCGCGCTGAACGCCGCGCCGTACTGCACGCTGCCGGGAAAGACCGGCAGCCACAGGATGTCGTCGTCGGCGACCGCCTCGTCGTCCGTCGTCCGGCCGTCGAGCGGGGCTTCGAACAGCACGCGCTGGCCGCGTCCGACGCCGAGCGCGAAAGCGTGCTCCAGCAGGCTGAGGGTGCCGTCCTGGCTGTCGTACTGGCTCTGGTACGGGTTCTGGTACGACCACGCGTCGGCGTACCCGGACGGCTGGTGCAGCTCCCGCAGCGGGATCCGGCGCAGCACGCACCCCTGCAACGGCCTGCCGACCAGGGTGTGCTGGGGCCCCTCGACCGGGCCGAGCAGCAGGGTGCCTGTCTCCAGCCGGCCGAGGAAGTGCCAGTGCCCCTGCTGGACGGCGTCGACCGCGAACAGGTCGAGTGCCCCGCCCACGACGAGCCACAGCACCTGTGGCCCCTCCAGCGACAGACTCCGCAGTCCGGAGCAGTCGACCTGCCGGCCGAGGCCGCCGAGCGCCGCCAGCACCATGTCGTCGGGATACGGCGAAGGGGCCTGATGGCCGGGCTGAACGGGGATCACCTCAGTGCTCCTTGACCAGTTCGGCGTACGCGCCCCCGCGCGCGACCAGCTCTTCGTGCCGCCCACGCTCCACGACCGAGCCGTGGTCGAGCACCAGGATCTCGTCGCTGTCGCGCACCGTGCTGAGCCGGTGGGCGATCACCACGCAGGCGCAGCCGCGGCGCCGCAGATTGTCGATGATGAGCTGCTCGGTCTCCGCGTCCAGCGCACTGGTCACCTCGTCGAGGACCAGCACACTGGGCCGGCGGACCAGCGCCCGCGCGATCTCCAGACGCTGCCGCTGCCCACCCGAGAAATTGCGCCCGTCCTGCTCCACGCGGCCGTGGATCCCGCCGGGCCGCCGGGCGACGACGTCGTACAGGGCCGCGTCCTTGAGCGCGTCGACGACGGCCTCGTCCGGGATCGACGGATCCCACAGCGCCACGTTGTCCCGCACGGTGCCCTCGAAGAGGAAGACTTCCTGGTCGACGAAGGACACCGAGGCGGCGAGCGCACCCCGCGGGATGTCGTCGAGCCGCTGCCCGTCGATCCGGATCGTCCCCTCCCACGGGCTGTAGAGCCCGGCGATCAGCCGTGAGACGGTGGACTTGCCACTTCCGGAGCCGCCGACGAGCGCCACCTGCTGCCCCGGCCCGACGGACAGCGAGAAGCCGGTGAGCAGCGGCTTGTCGAGCGGGCTGTAGCCGAAGGTGATGTCGTCGAGCGTCACATGACCCATCAGCCTGCGGGTGCTCGCGGCCGGTTCGCGGCGGGTGTACAGGCCGTCCGCGGGGAAGTTCTCGACGTCCTTGAGCCGGGTCACATCGGCGGCGAAGTCCTGGATCCGGCTCGCCATCCCGTTGAGCCGGGTGATCGGCGCCGTGAAGCGGGTCACCAGCGCCTGGAAGGCGACGAGCAGACCGATCGAGATATGGCCCTCCACGGCACGCAGCCCGCCGATCCACAGGATCACCGCGCTGTTGAGCGTGGCGAGGGTGGGGGCGACGACCGCCAGCGCCGCGCTCGGCACGCCCAGACGCTGCTGCTCCTCCAGCGTGGTCGCGTGCTGCCCGGCCCAGCGGCGGAAGTACCCGTTCTCGCCCCCGGTGGCCTTCATCGTCTCGATCAACTGGATACCGGTGTACGAGGTGTTGGTGAGCCGGGCGCTGTCGGCGCGCAGCTTCTGCGTACGTGTGGCACGCAGCCGCACCACGACCCGCATCGCGACCACATTGAGCAGCGCGATCAGTACCCCGATGACGGTGAGCTGCGGGTCGTAGGTCCACAGCAGCACCGCGTAGAGCACGACGACGGTCCCGTCCACGCCGAACGCGGTGAGATCGCGGGCCAGGGTCTCCGCGACCGCGTCGTTGGACTGCAGCCGCTGCACGAGGTCGGCGGGGCTGCGCTGCGCGAAGAACGTCACCGGGAGCCGCAGCAGATGCCGGAAGAAGCGGGCGCTGCTCAGCGTGGACGAGATGATCCGGCCGCGCAGCAGGTTCGCCTGTTGCAGTCCGGTCAGTACGGCGGTCAGTGCCACCATCGCGGCCATGGACGCGAACAGAACGCCCAGCAGCGAGGTCTGGCGGCCCACCAGGAACATGTCGATGTACGTACGGCTCAGCGCGGGGAGCGCGGCGCCGACCGCGACCAGGAGGAGGCTGGCGAGCAGCGCGGCGGCCATCGTGCCGGTGGTTCCGCGCAGCCGGGCCGGCAGCGAACCGAGGATCCCGGGCCTGCGCCCGCCCGGGCGGAACGCCTCACCGGGTTCGAAGACCAGGACCACACCGGTGAAGCTGGTGTCGAAGTCCTCCGCCGGCACGAAACGGCGGCCCTTGTCGGGGTCGTTGATGTGCACGCCCCGGCGGCCGAGGCGCCGCCCCATGCCGTCGTAGACGACGTAGTGGTTGAACTCCCAGAACAGGATGGCGGGTGCCCGCACGCCCGCGAGCGCGGCCGGCTCCATCTGCATGCCCTTGGCCTGCAGCCCGTAGCTGCGAGCCGCCTTGAGGATGTTGCTGGCCCGCGAGCCGTCGCGGGAGACGCCGCACGCGATGCGCAGCTCTTCGAGGGGTACGTGCCTGCCGTAGTGGCCGAGCACCATGGCGAGCGCGGCGGCGCCGCACTCCACGGCCTCCATCTGGAGCACGGTGGGCGTGCGGACGGCCTTCTGCTGCACGGGCTTCCGCACACGGCGGGGGTTCGCGCGGCGGGCGTTCGCGCGGCGCCGTGCGGGGGCGGTGCGGTGCGGTGCGGTCACGGCAGCAGCCAATCGATCGGACGCTGGTCGGCCAGATGGACGGCGCCGGTGGCCAGAGTCATGGAGCCGATCGCGTACGGCGGCCCGTCCGCCGACGACCACGCGTATCCGGACTTCGTACGGGACGACCGGTCCAGCTGCACCAGCACGGGCACCGGCCTGCCCTGCCGCGAGAACTGCTCGCCCAGCTGGCTGTCGCCGAGGAAGCCGGCGATCTGCGCCCGCGTCTGCGAGGTCCTGCCGATCGCCTTCACCCGGCCTCGCAGCACTCCGTACTGCTGGGCCGGCACGGACTGCACGGTGAGATCGACACGCGCGCCCACGGGGACCGTCGAGCCGTTGTCGGCCGGGAGATAGAGCATCACCATCAGAGGAGCGTCGGCGTCGTCGACCCGCTCCACGACCGCGACGTTCGTGCCGGTGGTGACGACGGCACCGATGGTGGCGACGAGGGTGGTCACCCGGCCCGCTGCGATCGTGCGGATGACCGTGCCGTCCGCCTTGTCGCCATCGGCGTTGTCGCCGTCCGCCCCGTCGCCCTCCGCCGTTTCGCCCTGTTCCTCGTCGCCCGCCGTCCTGTCGTCCTCGGCGGTACGGACCTTCAGCAGCGGTGCGCCCGCGGGCAGCTGCTTGCCCTCCTCGGCGAGGACTTCGGTGACCTGGCCCGCGACCGGACTCTGCAGGACATAACTGCCCTGTGCGTGCGTAAGAATGCCGGGGACGGTGAGAGTGGACGAAACGGAACCATTTACGGCCCAGAAAAATGCCGCTGCCATGGCGACAACCGTGATGGTGAGGACGAGCCAGCCCTGCGGACGGGCGAAACGCACCGGCAGATCTATTTCTTCGGGCGATTGCAGCTTGGAAAGGGCGTTTTGGCGGAACTGCACGTAACTCTTCCCTCGACTGCAAATGTCCGGGTCAGGGTATGATGACGCGGTGAGCCCCGGAACCTTGACCGTTCCGGGGCTCACTCATGCGGGTCTCAGAGGCTGGTGGCGTAGCCGGTGAGGGCCGCCGAGTTGAGACC
>NZ_JBSGZO010000449.1:0-6892 GCF_053611045.1 Streptomyces sp. NPDC054841
CCCATGCGGGCGGTCGGCAACGCAGCCGGGGCCCCTGCTCGAAGCGCTCCGGGGAGAACGTGCCGGACGCCACCGGGCAGGCGGGATTCGCCGGACGGACCCGGTGTGCCCACCCGGCACCCGGGCCCACCGGTCCGGCCGTCGTCCGTCCTCGGGGCGCCCGCCGGGCCCCCATCCCCGTCACGCACCAAGCGGCAGGAGAGCGTCCCATGGCCGGTGAGAAGGCCGACGTCAGGCATTTCGACCTCAAGCAGATGGAGAACTTCCGGGACAACGAGGTGCAGCCGGTGTACACCGCCGCGAAGAAGCACCGCCAGGAGGGCGACGGGGCCCACATCCGTCCGCTCGGCCACCTCATCAACGGGCGCACCACCCCGCAGAACCTGACCCAGGACAAGCAACTCCTGCGCATCGGCAAGATGGTCACCGATCCCCTGGTCTCGGGACCGAAGCTGATCGAGAACATCCGCACCGCGGCCGAGGCCATCGACAAGCTGCTCGGTGACCAGATGGACCTCTTCAAGGAGTTGAAGGAGGCGCTCACCGAGACCATCGACGAGGCCAACAAGACCAAGGACAAGAACCTGAACGCGATCAACGCGCAGAAGCTGCTCCAGACCTTTGACGAGGTCGACGCCCGGACCGCCGGCAGCACCGGTGAGCCGGACCGCCGGCAGCACCGGTGAGCCGGCCGACGCAGCTCTGAGCCCGCCCCGCGCGTGCCGGCAGGGGCCACGGCCGCCCGGCGCGCCCGCGTGAGAAACACCCGGCTGCACACCCGCATGAGGAGGCGGTGCGCCGCCACGGACGACAACCGACCAGAAAGGACACCCGGTGGCCGATCGGCTCGACCCCAACTCCGTCGCCAACCTCCACAAGTTCGACAACGCCGGCGTCCCGTCGACCGACACCTGGGCCACCCTGGTCACCCACATCACCGGCTTTCCGGTGCCGGACCGCAACACCCTCTTCGACACGCTCCGATCCGACCACGGCGGCAAGCTCTTCCGGATGGACATCAAGGAGCGCGGCCTCGACTCGGCCGTCAGGGACATCAAGGAGACCAGCCTCGACACGGTCGACGAGAAGTCCGGCTTCCTGACGAAGACGGGCGAGGACTACGACATCTGGTTCTTCGACAGCGGCAAGAAGGAGTCGATCATGCAGGCCCGGATCGTCTTCGAGGGCCGCCTGAAGTCCGACGACGAGGTCATCTTCGACGGCCCCAACTCCGACAACGTCCGCGACGCGCAGGTCCGCGAGGGCAACGAGTTCACGGACGACAACAAGGACAAGATGAGCACCATCCCGCTCGCCCGGTACATGAACGGGCCGCGGGCGGCACTTCTCGCTCTGCTGGGCGGCGGCACACAGGACGCCCGGTTCAGTAACCTGGGCGTGCCCGGGGCCGACGCGGTGGACCTGAACTCCTTCAACACCACCGGAGAGTCCTTCGACTTCGCCGCCAAGTTCTTCAAGGACCACGCGGTGGTGCTGAAGGACTGGGAGGACCGTTTCGGCCGGGACGACGCGAGCTGGAAGGGCGAGGCGGCGGAGGTCTTCCGCAGCCTGCTGAAGAAGATCCGTGACAACTACGACAGTTACGTCGAGACCTTCAACTCCATGCCCGGCTCCGGCGGCGGGACCGGGACCGGCAACACGGTGTACTCGCGCGCCCTGTCGCTGGGCCGTAAGTACCTGGAGGACTCCGCCAACAAGCTGCTGGAGGCGTGGCTGGCCTGGGCCAAGTCCCCGTACTACGACCCGCATCGGGTGCTGCGCTACGTGCTGGACGACCTCGCCCAGTGGGTGGACGCGAACAACGTCGCCAAGACGGAGATCACGTCGACCTCCAGCGAATCCTCCACGACCGTCAGCCACAGCCCGCTGGGGGACTTCTCCCAGGTGCACCCGGAGTACGGCGACCTCACCGAGATCGTGAACTGGGCGAAGGTCGGCGACAAGGCGGTCAAGATCTGGAGCCAGGGCGTCGACGAGTTCCTGGGCAAGCCCGCCGCCCAGGTGCAGTCCGACCTGAACAATCACTTCGTCGACCTCGGCATGGACTTCTCGGGGAACGTACCCAAGCCGAAGTCGACCAGCACGGCCTCGGCAGAACACAAGGAGAGGAAGGCGAAGGAGGAGATCAACCGGCAGAACGAGGAGAACCGCAAGGCCCAGAACGAGCTGCGCGGGGAGCAGCGGCGTGAGCAGGAGGAGGCCAAGCACCGGGCCGAGGAGCAGCGCAAGGCCGTGGAGCGGAACCTCGGCGGCCTCAACGGCCCCAACGCTGTCAACGAGCGGAACCTCGGCAACCTCGACGGCTTGCGGAACCGGAACAACCCGGTCACCGAGAGTCTGGGCAAGCTCGGCGACGTGAACAACCCGAGCGGTGACGACCAGCAGCGGTCTTCGACCAACCCGCCGCCGATCACCCAGAGCCTGGGCAACCCCGGCGCGCTCAACAACGGACCGGGCGGGACGAACAACTCCGCCGGGGCGGCCAACGAAGCGATCACCCAGAGCCTGGGCAACCCCGGCGCGCTCAACAACGGACCGGGCGGGACGAACAACTCCGCCGGGGCGGCCAACGACGCGATCACCCAGAACCTCGGCAACCTCGGCGGCCTCAACGGCCCGAACAACGGCGCCGGCGGCTCCCTCAGGACCCCGACCGGCGGCGACACCCAGCTCACCGACGGCAAGCTCACCACCGACTTCCCGGACGGCAGCAGCACCGCCTTCGACGCGGACAGCGGGGTGCTCACCACCACCCACCCGGACGGCAGCGTCACCACGCAGAACCTGGGCGACGGCACCAGGGTGACCAACCCGGACGGCTCGGTCACGTCCCTCGGCGACGACGGCAAGCTGACCACCACCTTCCCCGACGGCACCATCCAGACCGCCGACCCCGCGAACGGCCAGGCGATCACCACCGACCCGGACGGCACCACCACCACCGAGAACCTCGGCAATCTGGGCAACCTCAACGGCCAGAACGGCCTCGGGGACCTGGGCGACCTCGGCGACATCAACTCCGGCTTGACCACCGAGTCGATCGGCGACCTCGGGAACCTCAACAGCGACCGGTCCGGCCTGGAGACCCCGACCGGCGGTCGCACCGCGCTCGACGACGGCGACTTCACCACCGCCTTCCCGGACGGCAGCAAGGCCACGTTCGACCCGGCGAACGGGCTGCTCACCACCACCCACCCGGACGGCACCACCACGACAGCCGACCTCACCCACGGGGCGAAGGTGACCAACCCGGACGGCTCCACCACCGTTCTCGACAACGGCCGGCTGGCCACGACCTTCCCGGACGGCAGCACTCAGGTCATCGACCCGGACACCGGCGTCGCCACCGTCACCGACCCCCAGGGCAAGACCGAGACGGTGGATCTGCGCGGCCTCAACTCGGCCGGAAACGTCGGCAGTTCGGACATTCCCGGCGGCCTCAACGAGAGCGGCGGCGGCGACCGCACCACCACCCGGGACGTGCCGGTCTCCGAGCTGGGCCTCGGCGGCGGCAACGTGAGCGCCGCGGGCTCCGGCGGCGGCCTCGTCGGGGCGGGCTCCTTCTCCTCGGACGGCGTTGGCGTGACCGGTGCCGCCCCTCTCTCGGACAGTGCCGCCGGCAGCACGGGCACCCCGCTCACTGCCGCCGCCGCGCCCGGCGCCCCCGGCATGCCCGGCATGCCGATGGGCGGCATGCCGATGGGGGGCATGGGCGGTATGGGCGCGGGCGGCGAGCGGGGCAACGGCGAGCGGGTGCGCGCCGTCCTGGTCGACGCGGTGGAGGTGAGCGAACGCCGCAACCGCCGACGGCGCAGCCCGTGGAACCGCCAGGAGGACAACGACACCTTCCTGGCGCCGGCCTCCAGGGTGGCGACCACCGGCGGCGACTCCCCCGAGGAGGAGGCGGAGCCGGGCCGCAGGCCCACCAGTTCCGCCGACTACCTGGAGGAGGAGGCGGATGTGTGGGGCACCGAGCAGGGCGGCACCCCGGCCGTCATCGGACGGTGACCACCGCGGGGATCCGGCGCGACCACCGCGGAGAGACGAATCCCCCTGGCCCCGGCTTCCGCAGCGGAGCCTCCACCAGGCAAGTTCAGCAGGGCAGTTGACGGACCGGAGACCAGGGCCGGACGCACGGACCAAACGTCCGGACGTACGGTGCGACCGACGCAGAAGGAGGGAGCGGGCGTGAGGGAACCGCTGGAGAAGCGCCTGGAGAAGGCCATGGCCGAACTCCAGGCGGCCCAGGAGGCGGTCGCGCGCACCGAGCGCGAGCTGCGGCAGGCGTCGTTCGCGGTGCTCTCCTCCGACCGCACGGTCCGCGCCACCGTGGGCCCGCAGGGTGAGCTGACCGGAATCGAGTTCCTGGAGAACAAGCACCGCGACATGTCCCCCCAGGAACTGGCCGCCAGTGTCCTGGAGGCGGCGAGCGCGGCGCGCCTGAAGATGAACCGGCACGTGATGAAGGCGATGGCGCCCTTCACCGAGCCCAGCAGCGACGTGCCGGAGCTGAAGGGCTTCGAGCTGGACTGGGAGCGGATCTTCGGCCCCGCGGTGCTGCGCGAGGACGACGAGGACACGGCACGCGACGGCCAGGCCACCCCTGCCTGGCGGGACGCGCTCGGCGAGGACGGGGAGGACTGACGATGGGACAGCGGTACTACGTCGACCCGCAGCGCATCCAGGCCCTGGCGAAGCAGCTGGAGGAGATCGGCTCCCTGACCAAGAGCATGACCGAGGAGTTCCTCGACGAGCTGGCCCCCACGGTCAGGTGGCCGGGAACGGAAGGCGAGTTCGCCGAGACGGCCAAGCCGCAGGAGCAGAAGGAGCGGCAGACCACCAAGGACACCATGTTGGCCATCCGCGACGCGCTGGTGGGCATCACCGACGCCACGGTCAGCCAGGTCCGGATGATGAAGGACACCCGCGACCGCAACATCCAGGGAATCGAGCAGAGCAACAGCCGCATCAACACCCATGGGGTGAACGGCGCCGGCAGCCCGGGCGGGCATGGCCGCCGCCGCTGACCTCCGCACCGCCGGCCGCTCCCGCACCATGCCGGGAGCGGCCGCTCCGTCCTGGCCGAGCGACCTCCAGGACGGCCGCCGATGAGCATCAAGGCATCGCCCGAGGTCAACGCGATGATCTTCATCCTCACCGGGGAGAAGCTCATCGACGCCGACGAGGACCTCGCCCACGACAGCCGCCTGCCCTACTCCGGCCTGGGCCGGAAGCTCTCGAAGGTCTCCTCGCTGGTCGAGAAATCGGTCCACGACATCGCCGCGTCCATGCCGGACGACCTGGCCAAGTCGTACGCCAAGGCGATGGGCGTGCTTATCGACGACGGAGGCAAGAACCACCTGCGATTGTTCGCCGAGCAGCTCGACAAGATCGCCGAGGGCCGGCGCAAGACCTCCATGGGCATCATGGAGTCCAAGTGGCAGGTCATCGCCGAGGTCATCCGGCTGCTCATGGAGATCGCCATCTACCTGGCTATCTCCTTCTTCACGGGCGGCGCCACGGCCAGCCAGATCATGATGGCCAAGCTGCGCAGCCGGTTCGTCATCCTCACCACGCTCAGCCACCTGCTCCAGCGGCTGCACCTGGCGCCCTCGCTGACGGAGGCGGTCGCCGAGGCGTTCACCACCTTCGCGGTGCGGCTGGCGATGATGAACTTCGCCCCGGACGGCCGCCGCCCCGACGGCTTCGACTGGAAAGACATCCTCAAGTCCGCCGCGTTCGGGGCCGCGGCGGGCTTCCTCACCAGCGTCTTCAACAAGTTCGCGAAGAACATCGTCAAGAGCTACGACAACAAGTTCCTCAAGAACGGCTCGGACCTCGACTTCAAGAACAACCCGCTCTCCTTCCGGAACAACCCTGACCTGTGGCGGAACAACCAGCTCCTGCGCAACAACGCCGACCGGCCGCGCGCGCTGGCCGGGCACTACGGGCTCGAGGGGACGGCCGACTTCCTCGCCGACGGCTCCGGCGAGGCGCTCGGGGAGATCCTGATCAAGGGCGCCTACGACGGCGACTGGTCCACCGGTTGGTCCACCTTCGTGGGCGCGGGCGTCAGCAGCAAGGTCGAGGCCACGCTCAGCGGCACCGCTGTGAACAGCGGCGCCGAGCTGCGCCACGCCATCGACAAGCTGCGCAACCAGCCACTCACCGTCTCCGGCGGCAACGCCGAATCCGACACGCGGGACTCCGCCGGCTCCACGCGCTCTCGCGATGGCGACGGCCCCGACCGTACCGGCGGTTCCTCGCGTACGGACACCACGGGCGGCGAGGGCTCCGCGCTCACCTCGCTTCCGCCCGTCACCCAACAGAGCACCCAACAGAGCACCGGCCAGGGAGACTTCACCGAAAGCCAGTCGCCCCCGCCCTCTTTCGCGGAGAACCCGCTGCCGCACTCCCCGGCCTCGCTGCCCGTGACCGCCGCCGAGAACGAGCTGTGGCAGCAGGTCCACGACGGCCCCGCCGAGGTCCGCGAGCAGGCACTGCACGACCTCGCCGCCCTGCGCGGCTCCCAGCCGCCCGGCAGCACCGAGATCGGCGTCCGCGACAGCCTGCACGGCAACCTGTCGCAGCTTCCCGAGGTCCGGGTGGTACCCGCCGAGAACAGCCCCGCCGCCCAGGTCGACACCGACGAGGTCCGCCGCGCCCTCGACGGTTTCGGCACCCCGATCACGGTGGACACCCCGATCACGGTGGACACCCCGCTCACCACCACGCCGGGCACCTCCGACAACGGCCCCACGGTCAACTCTGTTCCCGGTCCGGCCGGGGACACCGCCGACTCGGTGATGGACCACGATCCGGTCGCCCGGGTCGACGACACGGGCGACCGGGACGGTGGCGCGTCCGAGAC
>NZ_JBSGZO010000450.1:0-6891 GCF_053611045.1 Streptomyces sp. NPDC054841
CGAGCGGGTGGCGGGCGGCGGTGGGGAGGTCGGTGAGGGCGGTGATCTGGCCGGCGATGCGGCGCAGGTCGGCGGCGTTGCGGCGGGCCCATTCGGCTTGGGCGCGGTCGGCGGCGCGGCGTTCGCGGGTGGCCTGGACGCGTTGTTCGCCGGTGGTTCCGGCGGGGCCGGGCCGGCCTCGCAGGTAGCGGCGTTCGGCGGCCTGGCGGCTGGCGACGCCGAGGGGGTGGGCGAGGTCGGCCCAGCTGGCTCCCGCGTGCCGGGCCGTTTCGATCAGGCCGGTCTCCCATCCGGCGAGCTGCTCGCGGACCTGCCGCAGCAGCAGCAGGGAGGCCAGGGCCTGCTCCGCGCCGGGGCCGGCGGCGGGGGTGTCGGAGGTCTCCTGCAGGGCGTCGTGCAGGGCGTCGTCTATGGCGTGCAGGGCCGCAGCGGCGGCGAGGAACGAGGCCGGGCTTCGGCCGTCGGCGCTGGACGGGGCCGGCTGGTCGGCTGCTGTCACGGGCACCTCCCTCGGTCTTGTCATCGACTGGACGACACCGTTCTTGTCATCCATTGGATGACATGTTACAACGGTTTCAGTGAAGCGCATTGGCAGCAACTGCCCGAACCTGCTGGAGGTGTTTTCACGATGTTGATGCGCACTGACCCTTTCCGTGAGCTGGACCGGCTGGCTCAGCAGCTGATGGGCCCGGGCACCTGGTCGCGGCCGTCCCCGATGCCGATGGACGCCTACCGCGAGGGCGACCGGTACGTGGTGGCCTTCGACATCCCCGGCGTCAGCGCGGACGCGATCGACATCGACGTCGAGCGGAACATGCTGACCGTCAAGGCCGAGCGCCGGCCCGTGGCGAAGGCCGACGACGTGCAGATGGAACTGTCGGAGCGGCCGCTGGGCGTCTTCTCCCGCCAGATCGTGCTGGCCGACACGCTGGACACCGAGCACATCGAGGCCGACTACGACGCCGGGGTGCTCACCCTGCGGATCCCGATCGCGGAACGCGCCAAGCCCCGCAAGATCGCCATCGGCGGCGGATCCGGCCGCAGGGAGATCTCCGGCTGACCCAAGGGCGACAAGAGCCGAACAGCGGCGGAGGACGGGTCACTGATCTCCCCCCTCTCCCGTCCTCCGCACCTTCGACCGAAGAGCGGCGGTGACCCTGCGACGCGAGGCGTTCCTCGACCGGGTGAAGGAACGCGGTGAGTACGACAGCCTGCCGGAAGCAGAACGCGCGGCCCGTGTGGTGCTCGCCCTGCTGGGGGCGCACCTGGTCGGCGAGGTGCGCGCCCAGCTCGCGGCGCGCCTGCCGGAAGACTTCGCCCTGATCCTCCTCAACCCGCTGCAGAGCGCCGAGCCGCTGCCACCGGAGCGGTTCGTTCGGGCGACGGCGGCCTGGATCGAGGGGGCCACCGAGCAGACCGCGGCCTGGGACGTCAGCGCCGTCCTCAGCACCGCCGCCGAGGCGGCCGGTGACGACCTGCTGGGGCAGATCCTGCTCCAGCTCCCCGCGGGCTACGACCTCCTCTTCGGACACCCCCAGCCCGCCTGATCACCCACCCGCTCACTCACCCGGTGACCACCATCCCGGCGACAGAAAGGCAACCACAGCAAGTGTTCCCCGACCCGCGCGTCCCACTGCAGCCTGCGCCCGCGATGTCGTACGAGCAGATGCTGGAGAAGGTCCGCTACGAAGGCGCCTACCCCACCCGCGAGCGGGCCGAGGAGGCCATCCGTCTGGTCCTCGCAGGACTGGGGCGCCAGCTGACGGGCGACGAGCGCGTCGAGCTGGCCGCCCGTCTCCCCTTCGAAGCCGCACGCCTCCTCACCGCTCAGATCCCCGAAACCCAGCCCATGACCGGCTGGGCCTTCGTCAAGGACCTCGCCGCCCGCGCCGAAACCTCCCTGGCCACCACCCGCTGGGACACCGGAGCCGTCTTCGCCGCCGTCGCTGCCCTGGCCGGCCCCGACCTCCTCACCCGCATCCTGCGCCAGCTCCCTTCCGGGTTCGCGCTGCTGTTCGGCCGCGCCGAACTCACCCCCGCCGCCTGAGCGCGCCGTGTCCATCCGGCGCCGGGCGCGTTGGTCACGGTGACGCGTACACGGGTTGCAAAGACCCCACGGGACTCGTGCCGCGGGCGCTGGGGCCGCAGATACCCGTTCCCCCTTCCTGGCCGTCCATCGAAGCCCTGGTCCGCCCGGTACCAGGGCTTCGTGGTGCCGTGACGGGCTGCCGGGCCGGCGGCAGCCCAGGAGCGCGGCGCCCGCACGGCGCGGTCAGCAACCAGGCCAGGGATGACGGCGGGCAAGGATTGCCCACTCCTCATCCGGCCGGCCCGGTACGAAACGGCCGTCCGTCTCCCACCGCAGGGCGAGTTCGGTGAAGGTCGGCCTTCAACACGCTGAACTTGACAGGGAACGCACCGGGTCCAACGACACCACCCACGCGATCCACGAATCACAGATCCTGCGCATCGAGGGCGTCCACGAAGCCCACCCACGCGCGACCTCGTCCTCCCTGGGTGCCGGACGGCCGACGACGGGCCAGCGGCTCTTCGTCCTTCGCGGCCTGTTGCCTGACGACGCCGGCCACCGCCTGCCGCACCCGGCGCCGCAGACGCCGGGAGCCGAGGGCGGGCAGTGAGACGTCGACTTGCTCGTCCGCCACGAGGGCGCCGTCGGCGTCCGCCTGCCAGCGGATGCCCCTGGCGGTGCGGCGGCGCAGATCCTCCGGCAGGCCGGGGGCGAGGTCCCGGGCTTTCTCGGAGGGCAGGCCCGGGTCGGCGACCAGGACGAGCCGCAGGTTCCTGCGACGAGCGAGTCGAAGGCAGGCCATTGGAGCGGCAGGTCAATGAACGTCAGCTTTCGGTGCTGCAGTGGGTGGAGGCAGGATGCCCGGCCGGCGTATGGGAGTCCAGCTCCTACAAGACCAGCTGCGCGCCGCACGCAGGCGAAGGGCGCCGACATCGGCACCTCTCGGCACCCCAACCAGTATCCATAACCCCAGGTCAACGTACTCGTCCGCGCGGCTTAAGGGGCACTAGCGGGAGTTCGGGAGCCAGCAGTGGCGCGCCGCCGTATCCCTTAACCTCACCGAACCGAGCTCCCTCCGTCCACGCCTTCCGAGCCTCATCGATTTCCTGATGGGAACGCCCGATGAAGTTCCACCACAACAACATCGCTGAGCCTGCCACCCACCGTGAGCCACCGCAGGTTTGGGCGCGCCCCAGCACCCAAGAGACCAGGCACTCGCCTCCGACCAGCCTCAGGTCATTGGTCTGACCATGAGCGGCCCTCTCTTCGGGCTGTCGATCTTGATGCCAACTATCCCTCTTTTGTGTCAACTGAAATTCTTCGTCACACCCGGTCAACGCCGTACGCGTGGCATCCCGAGCCCGATCCAGGAGATGATCTCGCGCTGGATCTCGTTGTTGCCGCCGCCGAAGGTGAAGATCACGGCGGAGCGGTAGCCGCGCTCCAGCTCGCCGTGGAGGACCGCGCCTGCCGATCCCTCCTTGAGCGGTCCGGCGGCGCCGACGACCTCCATCAGCCAGGCGTAGGCGTCGCGGCGCGCCTCGGAACCGTAGACCTTGACGGCGGAGGCGTCCTGCGGGGTGAGGGTGCCCTCCTGGACGGCGTTCACCATCTGCCAGTTGAGCAGCTTCATCGCATCGAGCTTGGTGTGGGTGCGGGCGAGCCGGCCGCGTACCCAGCCGAGGTCGATGACGCGGCGCCCGTCGGAGAGCTTGGTCCCGGCGGCCCAGCGCTGGACGTTGTGGAGGGCGCGGATGGCCATGGTGCCGTGCGCGGCGAGGGTGACTCGCTCGTGGTTGAGCTGGTTGGTGATCAGCCGCCAGCCCTTGTTCTCCTCGCCGACACGGCGGGAGGCGGGGACGCGGATGTTCTCGTAGTAGCTGGCGGTGGTGTCGTGGGAGGCGAGGGTGTTGATGACCGTGCAGGAGTAGCCCGGGTCGGAGGTCGGCACGAGCAGCATGGTGATGCCCTTGTGCGGAGGGGCGTCAGGGTCGGTGCGGACGGCGAGCCACACCCAGTCGGCGGTGTCGCCGTTGGTCGTCCAGATCTTCTGGCCGTTGACGACATATTCGTCGCCTTCGCGCACGGCACGGGTCCTGAGTGCGGCGAGGTCGGTGCCGGCGTCCGGCTCGCTGTAGCCGATCGCGAAGTCGATCTCACCGGAGAGGATCTTCGGCAGGAAGTACGCCTTCTGCTCGTCGGTGCCGTACTGCATGATCGTCGGGCCGACGGTGTTGAGCGCCATCAGCGGCAGCGGCACGCCGGCCTGGGCGGCCTCGTCGAAGAAGATGAACTGCTCCATGGGGCTCAGTCCGCGGCCGCCGTACTCCTTGGGCCAGCCGACGCCGAGCCAGCCGTCGGTGCCGAGCCGGCGGATCGTATCCCGGTAGAAGCGCTTCTGGGCGGCAGGGTCGGCGTAGCGGGCGTAGGCGTTGTCCGGTACGAGTCCGTCGAAGTACGCACGCAGCTCGGCGCGCAACTGCTGCTGTTCCGGCGTGTATTCGAGGTGCACGGCTCCTCCAGGCGTCTCACGCTTCCGCTCCCTGCGGCGGCACAGAGTAGAACGTGTTACAAGAACCTGGAAGAGGCGCGGCGCCGGACGGGCGGTCCTCCTCGGCCGGTATCGCGATCTTGCCCTCCGCGCTCCCGGATCGCTCGCCGTCGTGTCGTCGGTCGTGCCGCACGCTCGCAGGCGGCGTGTCGGGGCCCTGTCGGGGCCGTGTCGGTGACGGCTGGGACGGTCGGGTTCTCAGCCCCCTCTCTTCTTGGAGTCCTGATGCAGCACCCACTTCCGGTCCGGTTCATCCAGGTCGCGGGCGTACGCCGGGTCACCCCGCACATGGCGCGCATCACCTTCGGCGGCCCGGACCTCGCGGGCTTCACCCTGGAGGCGCCCGACCAGCAGGTGAAGCTGTACTTCCCACGGCCCGGGCAGCGGGTGCCGCGGCTGCCCGCGCCGGACGCGGGCGCGGCCGGCGATGTGATGCGCTGGTACGCGGCCTATAACGAGATCCCGTCGGACGAACGGCCGTGGATGCGCAGCTACACGGTCCGGGCGTGCGACACCCGGCAAGGGACGATCGACATCGACTTCGTGCTGCACAGCGACGCGGGGCCCGCGACACGCTGGGCCGAGTCCGCCCGCCTCGGCGACACGCTCGGCATGTTCGGCCCTACCGCCTACTTCGCCAAGCCCGTCGGGCTCGGCACGACGGACTGGGTGCTGCTGGCCGGCGACGAGGCGGCGCTGCCTGCGATCGGGACCCTGCTGGAGTGGCTGCCGGCGGGCACCCGCGCCCTTGTGTACGCGGAGGTGGCCGACGCGTCCGAGGAGCAGCGTTTCGCGACGGAGGGCGACGTGACCGTCAACTGGCTCCACCGGGGCGGACGTCCTGCCGGAACCGGCGGATCGCTGGTCGAGGCGGTCCGCGCGGCTCAGTTTCCTCCGGGGTCGGTGTACGCGTGGCTGGGTGGCGAGGCCGGCGCGGTCCGCGCCCTGCGCCGCCACCTCGTCGACGAGCGGGGCCTCGACAAGCGGTCGGTCGACTTCGCGGGGTACTGGCGGCTGCGGCTGAGCCAGGACGACGCTCCGACCGAGGACGACCTCGCGGAGGCGAGGGAGCGGATGACGGACGCGGGTGCGTAAGGACTGTCCGGGCGAATCCTGTCGGGAACGCGACGCTGTCCCAGAGCTTCGCCCGGGCAGCCGTTGTGCTGTTGCAGTCCGGCCCGCGAGGCGGGCCCCGCCCCGGTACGTCTCGTGCGGGGTGCCGCCCGCCAGGTTCGCGGTGCTCGCCGCTCTCCCGCCGCTCTCCTGCCGCTCTCGCGTCGTTCTGACGGTACTCGCCGTGGGTTACCGTGCTTGCGGTACTTGCGGTACTTGGCGTCACACGGCTGCAGCCGCTTCCGCGACCGTGAGGCCGCTGCCCTCCGCGTACGTGCGTGCATACGTCACCGGCTCCAGCACCGCGCGCAGCTCCTCCTCGGCCCGCCGCCGGAGCTCCCCTTCGGCGGTGGACGGGAACGGCCGGAAGCCGGAGAAGCCGCCGGGCGACGCGGCATGGTGCTCGTCGTAGGCGCCGAGAAGCCTGGCGCCGTCCTCGGCCTGTCCGAGGTGGGCCTTGGCCCAGGCGGCGACCAGGAACTGATCGACGATCAGCCCGGGCGCCACCAGATAGGCCAGGCTCTCCAGCTCGTCGACGGCCTGCCGGATGTGGTTCCGGGCGGGCCCGTAGGCTCCGTCGAGGCAATCCAGCCAGGCCCGCATCCCGGCCACCATGCCGGTGAACAGGCCGGGCGTGCCGGCCGGGAACTCCTCGGCGGCGCGCCGCAGTTCTTCGCGGGCCGCGCCGGTCCGTCCGGTACGGCCGTAGCGCCGGGCGAGCAACAGCCCGGCGGTGCTCATCGGCTGTCCGGCAAGCGACCGCGACTCCTCGACGGCGTCCCGCAGGAGCCGCTCGGCGGCCTCCTCGGCGGCCCGGTCCCCGCCGGCCTCCAGCCGTACGGCAGCGAGGCGGGCCTTGAACACGGGCACCTGGGTGTGTGCACCGATCCGCACGGACGTCTCCATGGCCCGCGCGTAGTCCTCGGCCGCCTCCTCGAACGCCCCGCGCCGTTCGTACGCCTCGCCCCGCGCGGACAGCGACTCGGCGATCCCCCACGGGTCACCGGCCTTCTCGAACGCCGCGAGGGCCTCGTCGGCGTCCTCGGGGCCGCCGTCGTCGACCAGCTTCGCGCGCATCAGCAGGGCGAGCCCGAGGTCCCAGCCGTCGTGACCGTGCCGGCGGCAGCCGTCGACGAGCGCGTCGACGCTCTCGCGGAGCCCGCTGAACTCGCCCGTCATCAGCCGCGCGAAGTACCAC
>NZ_JBSGZO010000451.1:0-6846 GCF_053611045.1 Streptomyces sp. NPDC054841
CCGTCCCCCCGGCCCCCAGCCCCCCGTTCCTCGGCGGCACCAGGGCTCAGCCCAGATGCCGGTACCGCCCCCGGAAGTACGTCAGCGGGCCGCCGTCCGCGCTCGGAAGGCCGACGTCCAGGACGCGGCCGATCACGAGCGTGTGGTCGCCCGCCTCGATGCGTTGTTCCGTACGGCATTCCATGACCGCGAGCGCGCCGCCGACGAGTGGGGCACCGCACCGCTCGCCGCGGGTGTACGCGATGTCCTCGAAGAGGAGCCGGTCACTGATGCGGCCCTTCATCGCGAACCGGCCCGCGATGTGCCGCTGGCTCTCGGAGAGCACCGAGACCCCCCACATCGGCTGTTCGGCCAGCAGGTCGTCCATGCGTGAGCCGTTGCGCAGACTGACCATGACGAGCGGCGGGTCGAGGGAGACCGACATGAACGCCGTCGCCGTCATGCCGACGTCGTCACCGCGCGGGCCGTCCTCGCTCAGGGGCGGTTCGTGCGCCGTCACCAGCACCACTCCGGCGGCCAGCCGGGACATCGCGGCACGGAACTCGTCGTTGCTCACCCCCTCAGCATGGGGGATCGCCTCGGTACTCGGGGTGGGGGTCGTCTGCAGCACGACCGGAACGTTAATCTCGTCCCCGCTCCGCCACATCGGGCCGGGGGACCATCCAGGTCCTAGGACTCCGGACCGGCGGGACCCTGTCCGAATTTGCGTTCAAGAAGCGATGGAACGCCCTCGCGACCCCCATGACCCACTTCATCATCTGTTGTGACTTGAGTCACAGAGCGCAGTATTTGTTGACCCTGTGTACCGGGTGGACAGCTCGCTGTGATTCAGTGGCGGAGACACTGCACCGACCCGGTGCACCGACAGAGCCGATGAGAAGCCTGGAGTCAGCTGTTCGAGGTCTCGGGGAGAGCGAGCAATGGAGACCGAGTCGGAGCCGTACGTCCGTCTTGCGACCCTGCGGCAGCTGCATCAGGTCGTGGCGGATCTCAACACGGCGCGCAGTCTGGCGGACACGCTGCAGACCGTGGCCAACGGCATCGTGGCCGGTCTCGGGTACGAGCTGGCATGCGTCAATCTCGTACGCCCCGACGGGGACCTCGTCGTCGCCGCCTTCGCCGGGAACTCCGCGGCAGAAGCCCTGATCACCGGCCGGGTCGGCTCCCGCGCCTCCTGGGAGCGCCGCCTCGGCATGGGCGAGGCCTGGGGTGAGCTGCGGTTCATTCCGCACACCGAGGGCTGGGTGCTGCTGGAGGACGACGTTCCGCAGTGGTACACGGAGGGACCCGAGCCCCGCTTCGAGGACGAGTGGCACCCGCAGGACCGGCTCTACGCCCCCATGTACACATCGGGCGGCGGACAGGAACTCCTCGGCGTCATCTCGGTCGACAAGCCGCGCAACGGCCGCCGGCCCGGCGCCTGGGGCCAGGAAGCGCTCCAGATGTACGCCTCGCAGTCCGCGATTGCGATCAGCAACGCCCGGCTGCGAGCAAACATGCAGCGCGCCCTCGTCCGGTTGGAGCGCGAACAGCAAGCCCTGCGCGCCAGTGAGGAGTCGTTTCGCCAGGCGTTCGAGTACGCCCCGAGCGGGATGGCCATCGCCGAGATGGGCGGCGACCAGCACGGCCGGCTGCTGCGCACCAACGACGCCCTGTGCCGGCTGCTCGGCCGGCCCGCGTCCGCGATGCGCCGCTACTCCTTCGCCGATCTCGTCCACCCCGAGGACATCGGCACCCTTCTCCGTACGTCCGCCGAGGGCGGCCGGGCGGAGCTGCGGCTGGGCCGCAGGGACGGCACGTACCTCTGGGTCTCGCTGCGCAACTCCGTCGTCGCGGACACCGCCGACGGCCCCCGGTTCCTGCTCACGCACGTCGAGGACATCGAGGAGCGCAAGCGCCATGAGCTGCACCTCGCCCACCGGGCCAGCCACGACTCGCTGACCGGCCTGCCCAACAGCGCGGAGCTGCGCGCCCGGCTCAGCGCCCGGCTGTGCGAGCGGCCGCAGCCGGCCCGGCCGGGCGGCGGCACGGCCGTCGGGGCCCTCGAATACGAGCGGTCCTACGAGAACGGGAACGGCCCCGCGGAGAACGGTTACGGCGAGAACGGTTACGGCGAGAACGGCTACGGCGAGAGCGGCTACGGAGAGAACGGCTACGGAGAGAACGGCTACGTGCCGGGATACAGCTCGGGATACGAGGACGGCGGCAGCGCCGACGAGCACCGCTTCCGTACCGAGGGCTTCGACTTCGACGCCCCGGCGCCCGGCGGCCCCTACGACCACCATGTGCATGCCGTCGCCCCGGTCATGGACGGCGACACCGACGACGGCACGAAGGGCCTCGCCGTCCTCTTCTGTGATCTGGACGGCTTCAAGTCGATCAACGACCGCTTCGGGCACAACACCGGCGATGCCGTCCTCATCGAAGTCGCGCGCCGGCTCACCACCTGCGTACGCGACGGGGACACCGTCGCGCGGCTCGGAGGTGACGAATTCGTCGTTCTCGCCGACGGCCTCGGTGCGGCGGACGCCGCCGACCTGGCCGTACGCCTGCGGAACGCGATCATCCCGCCGATCCGGGTGGACGGCCGGGCGGTCCGGGTCGGAGCGAGCTTCGGGATCGGCTGGGCGGTTTGCGGAATGTCGGTAGAAGAGGTACTTCAGTCCGCTGACCAGCGGATGTACATCGAGAAACGGTCGAGGGCGAAGGTCCACAGGCGGGCCGGGTAGCCGCCGGCCGGGAACCGGCCGGGGGTCACGGGCCGTCCTTGGAGTTGCTCAAACGGGGTAGGCTCGGCCGGTCGGCGACGGCTGGCGAGCATGGATAGGAGTGACCAGGGATGACGGCCGGGAACAACGGCGCGAGCACGCCTGAGGACGACGATCCGTTCGGCTATCTGTACGCGGACGGGCAGCAGGCGGGTGCCACACCTCCCCGCCAGGGCGGCTACGGCTACCCCGGTCCCGCCGCGCAGCCCGGCGTGCCCAGAACGTCGTACAACCAGGTCAGGACGGTCGGCGAGCGCCAGTACGGGCAGCCGCCGGCGCAGCCGCAGCAGCAGTACGGCCAGGTCCCGCACCAGCAGCCGTACGCGCAGCAGCCCAGCCCCCAGTACGCGGCGCCCGAGACGTACCCCGGCGGTGCTGCCACCACCCGCCAGGTCCCGCTGGGCCAGGGCGGCGGTGGCCGCGGCCGCGGGCCCAACACCAAGGGTCTGCTCATCGGGGCGATCGCCGTGGTCGCCGTGGTCGTCATCGGTATCACCGCGGCCGTGGTGACCAGCGGCAACGACGACAAGAAGTCCCCGCAGGCCACGGACAGCAGCGCGCCCGCCGACGAGGTGAAGCCGAGCGACGACTCGTCCAAGGACGCCGGGGAGAAGCCGGCCGATCTGCCGAAGCAGGACGCTGCGACGCTCAAGCTCGGCCCGCCGGCAGCCCTGGCGCGCGACGTCAAGGGCGCGAAGGGCGCGGACGGCGCGTATGTGATGTTCAACGGCGTGGGCGGCTCGGCCAGCTGGTCGGTGAACATTCCGGCCGACGGCAAGTACACGATGTTCATCACCTACAGCGTGCCGGGCAAGGACGCGAAGACCTCGCTCACGATCAACGACGGACAGCCCCGTTCGATCAACATGTCGAACTTCGCTAAGGCCAAGAACGGTGAGTGGGAGAAGGGCTGGACCCGCACCTACGCCTACGTGAACCTCAAGAAGGGCTCCAACACACTCAAGATCTCCTGCGAGCAGGGCGATCAGTGTGAGGCGCTCCTTGACCAGGTGTCCCTCAAGCAGGGAGAGGTCCGGAGCTGACAGCGCCGACCCGAGGCATACGAATGTGAGCTCTACCGCTGGTTGCGATAGAGCTCACATTCATCGTTCAGGGCTCAGAGCGTGGCCCACTTCGTGCATGCGTTCTGAATCGTCTCGCCCTTGAACCTCGCCACCTGGATTCCCGCGTGGAAGATCCCGAGCCGGTCACGCCGCCGGTGCGTGCTCCGTCACCGTGATCCTCGGGAGGAGGTCCTCGTACGACGACCGGTCGAAGTCGCCCGCCGTCGGCGCCAGCACCGTCGCCGTCGCCAGCGCCACCGCGCGGGTGAGCCGGTCCGGCCAGGGAAGGGACTCGACCAGGCCGGAGAGGAGGCCCGCGACGGCCGAGTCGCCGGCGCCGGTCGGATTGCCGAGGACTGATCCGGGCGGGGCGGCCTGCCAGGTGCCGTCGGGCGTGGCGGCGAGGATGCCGTCCGCGCCGAGGGAGGAGACCACGGTGCGGGCGCCGCGGCGGCGGGCGTCGTGGGTCGCGCGAAGCGGCTCGCGGGAGCCGGTGAGCTGGGCGAGCTCGTCCGCGTTCGGCTTGACCAGGTCGGGGCGGGCCGCGATGCCGCGGCGCAGCGGTTCGCCGCTGGTGTCCAGCAGCACCGGGACGCCGGCGGCCCGCGCCCGGCGGATCAGATCGGCGTAGGCGCCGACGTGGATACCCGGCGGCAGGCTGCCGCACAGCGCGACGGCGTCGGCGTCGCCCAGCAGCGCGTCGTACCTGCTGAGGAACGCGGCCCATTCCTCGGACGTGACGAGCGGGCCGGGTTCGTTGAACTGGGTGGTGTCTCCGCGCGCCGCGTCGACCACGGCGAGCGTACGGCGGGTGTCGCCGGCGACCGGGACGAGCGCGTCGCGTACCGGCAGCCCGGCCAGCAGTGAGCGCAGGACCCCGCCGGTGGCGCCGCCCGCGAAGCCGGTGACGACCGCCTCGTGCCCCAGCGCCGCCAGCACCCGTGCGACGTTCAGGCCCTTGCCGCCGGGGCGTTCGATGACCTCGGTGACCCGGTGGGAGGCGTGCGGGACGAGCGCGGGGACCCGGTAGGTGAGGTCGAGGGCGGCGTTCAGCGTGACCGTCAGGATCACCTCTGACACCCCCGGAGCATGCGCTTGCCTTCGTCGGACGGGTCCTGATCATGCCAAAAAGAAGGCGGTTGGCCCAGACCCCCGTCGGCCAACCGCCCAGTGCGGCCCTGCGTGGCGTTGCGCGGCACCCCGCGCGTTCGCCCGCGCACGTCGACGCGCGTCGACGCGCGTCACGACGTGCTTACGGTTCGACCACCCATGCGCCCTTGCGCATCACTGCCTTGAGCCCGAACTCCCCGTCCAGCACCACCAGATCGGCGTCCTTGCCCGGCTCCAGCGAGCCGACCTCGTCGTACACGCCGAGCAGCCGGGCCGGGTTGGCCGAGATCGCCTGGACGATGTCCTGCACGGGCAGCCGGTCGATCGTCGCGGCGCGCCGGAACGCGGTGTCCAGCGTGAGCGTCGACCCGGCGATCGAGCCGCCCTCCGCCAGCCGTGCGACGCCGTCCTTGACCTCGACCTCCAGCGGGCCGAGGTGGTAGACGCCGTCGCCGAAGCCTGCCGCGTCCATCGCGTCCGTGATGAAGGCGACCCGGGCCGGGCCCGCCCGGTGGAACGCCAGCTCCAGCGCCGCCGGGTGCAGATGCGTGCCGTCGTTGATCAGCTCGACGGTGACCCGCTCGTCCTCCAGCAGCGCGGCGATCGGGCCCGGGGCGCGGTGGCCGAGCGCCGGCATCGCGTTGAAGAGGTGCGTGGCGACGGTGGCGCCCGCGTCGATGGCCTCGACGGTCTGCTCGTACGTGGCGTCGGTGTGGCCGATCGCCGCGATCACGCCGTGCTCGGCGAGCAGTCGTACGGACTCGATGCCGCCGGGCAGTTCGGTGGCGAGGGTGACCATCTTCGCCGTGCCGCGGGAGGCGTCGATCAGCTTGCGCACCTCGGACGGGTCCGGGTCGCGCAGCAGTTGCTCGCTGTGCGCGCCCTTGCGGCAGGGGGAGATGAACGGCCCCTCGAAGTGGATCCCGGCCAGGTCGCCCTGCTCGACGAGCTCGGAGAGGAACCCGGCTCGGTGGGTGAGGAAGTCCATGTCGCCGGTGACCGTGGAGGCGACCAGGGTGGTGGTGCCGTGCTCGTGGTGCGTACGGACGCCCGTGAGCACGTCCTCCGCGGTGCCGGAGGTGAAGGAGGCGCCGCCGCCGCCGTGGTTGTGCATGTCCACGAACCCGGGGACGACCCAGTGCCCGGTGAGGTCGACTGCGGGGGCGTCGGCGGGGGCGTGCCCGGCGATCCGGGTCCCCTCGACGATCACCCGTCCGTTCTCGACGATGCCGGTGGGCAGCACCACCCGGGCGCCCGTGAGAACCATGCGGTCGGCCATCAGGCGGTTACCTCCGTGTCGAGCAGGTCCCAGGCGAGGAGACCCGCGCCCAGGCATCCGGCGGTGTCCCCGAGGGCCGCCGGGACGATCGCGGGCAGTTTCTGGAAGGTCACGCGTGCTTCCACCGCGGCCCTCAGTGGTGTGAACAAGGTTTCCCCCGCCTCGGCGAGCCCGCCACCGATGATCAGCGTGCGCGGGTCCAGCAGGGTGAGCGCGGTGACCAGCCCGTCCGCGAGCGCGTCGACGGCGCCCTGCCAGACGTCCACGGCGGCCGCGTCACCCGACTCGACGGCCTTGGCGCAGTCCGCCGCGTCCGCCTCGGGGTCACCGCTCGCCGCCGCCCAGGCCCGGGAGACGGCCGAGGCCGAGGCGAGGGTCTCCAGACAGCCGCGCTGTCCGCAGCCGCACTCCGGGCCGCCGGGCCGGACGACGATGTGGCCGATCTCGCCCGCACAGCCGTGCGCGCCGGCCTCGATGGCGCCGTCGATGCCGATGGCCCCGGCGATCCCGGTGCCGAGCGGTACGAACAGGAACCGGTCGGCGCCGCGGCCCGCACCGATGCGGCCTTCGGCGAGGCCGCCGGCGCGGACGTCGTGCGGCTGGCCGAGGCGTTGTCCTTCGACAA
>NZ_JBSGZO010000452.1:0-6825 GCF_053611045.1 Streptomyces sp. NPDC054841
GCGGTCGCCTCGGCGAGGGGCCACAGCTCCGCCCAGCGGGCGGCCGGGACGGTGCGGGCGAGGCGGAGCATGACCGGGACCTCGAGGAGTGCACGGACCTCGGCCAGCTCGGCGAGCTCGCGGGCGCTGCGCCGGGTGACGCGGAAGCCGCGGTTCGGGACGGTCTCGACCGCGCCTTCGAGGGCGAGCTGCTGCATCGCCTCGCGCACGGGAGTGGCGGAGACGCCGAAGCGCATCCCGAGGGCGGGCGCGGAGTAGACCTCGCCGGGGCGCAGTTCACCGCTGACGAGGGCGGCTCGCAGGGCCTGAAGGATCTGGCCGCGTACGGAATGGCGGCGCACGACGGTGCCGGGTGCGGGTGGCTCGCTGTGCGTGTGCTCACCGCGGACCTGCTCGGCCCCAACCTGTCCGCCCTGACCCTGCTCACCGCGGACCTGCTCGGCCCCAACCTGTCCGCCCTGACCCTGCTCACCGCGCGCCTGCTCGGCCCCCGACTGTCCGCCCTGAAGCTGCTCACCGCGCGCCTGCTCGCCGCGGACCTGGCCGGGGATCCCGCCCGGGACCTGCTCGCCGAGAACCCGCATGGGGACGGAGGCGGACGCGTGGGGACGTGCCGCGGCGCTCGCGCGCGCTCTGCCCTGCTCCACCCGGGTCCTCCTCCGGCTTCGTACAGGACCCGGCTCGCCTGGCGCAGGTCCCCTGTGCACGATAGGCGGACGAGGGCGGAGTTCAAACACCGATCGCTTCGGGTAAGGTAAGGCTAACCTGCTAACGATCGCGATTCGGTGGTCCCTGCATGACCGTCCCCGCCGTCCTCCCCAGCTCGCGGCCTGCCGCCTCCTCGCCCCTCACGGACGCGTACACGCGCCTGACAGCGGCGTTTCCCGGCTTGCGCGTCCAGGAGCCGGCCGACGGCGAGCGGGCCCCTCGCGGGGCCGGCTGGGTCGCGGCGGCGGACCTCGCGGCGGGCGGTCCCGCCCTCGACGCCTTCCTGGCCTGGGACAACGCACAGGTGCTGCGTGACTACGGACAGCAGGCCCGCCCCGACGTCGTCGCCAGCTTCGGACTCCACCGGTACGCCTGGCCGGCCTGTCTGCTGATCACGGTCCCCTGGTTCCTGGACCGCCGGGTGCCCCGGGTACCCGTCGCGAACGTGTCCGTCCACCGGGCCCTCGGCCGGATGACCGTGCGGGTGCGTGACTTCGCCTGCCTTCCCGGCGACCCGGCCGCGGCGCTGCCCGGCGCCCGGATCGTCCCGGACGAGGAGGCGCTGCTCGCGGAGGTGCGGGACGCCGTCGCCGAGCACATCGGACCCGTGCTCGACGGATTCGGGCCTCGGATGCGGCGCGGCAAGCGGGCCCTGTGGGGCATGGCCACCGACGAGATCGTCGAGGGGCTCTGGTACGTCGCGCATCTGCTCGGCGAGGAGCGGCGCGCGATGGCGGAGCTGGAGGCACTGCTGCCCGGCACCACCAAGCCGTACGTCGGCACGGCCGGTTTCCGTGAGCTGACCGGTCCGGGCGGCGAGCCGCTGCCGACCCGCGACCGGGCGAGCTGCTGCCTCTTCTACACGCTGCGCCCCGAGGACACCTGCGTCACCTGCCCTCGCACGTGCGACGCCGACCGCGTCCGGAGGCTCAGCGCCACGGAGGGCTGACAGCGGCCGCTCCACAGCACGCCACTCATCCAGGTGGCATAAATCGAACTCAAATCCCTACCCCCCGAGGTGCGTTCGAGAAGAACGCACCTATTCGTATGCCCTGACGCTCACTTGGCGTTCTCTTGCCCCGAAACCCTCTGACCGCCCCGTGACTTCGGCCAATATGGCGCCCGAAAACGCCTACCGCGATGCAGATGCAAGGGACACCGCATGAGACTGACCGAGATATCGCTGGACTGGCTGCTCCCGGCTGGCGTGTTGCTCGCGGGGGTCGTGGCGGCGGTGGCGGTGCTCGCGCGCAGCAAGCGCGCCGGTGACGGTTCCGCGGCCGACGACTCCTGGGAACGCAGCGAGGAGCGCCGCCGACGCAAAGAGGCGGTCTACGGAACCGCCTCCTATCTGCTTCTCTTCTGCTGTGCGGCGGTCGCCGCGGCACTCTCGTTCCACGGTCTGGTCGGCTTCGGCCGGCAGAACCTGAATCTCTCCGGCGGCTGGGAGTACCTGGTCCCGTTCGGCCTCGACGGCGCAGCCATGTTCTGCTCGGTACTCGCCGTGCGCGAGGCGAGCCACGGCGACGCCGCCCTCGGCTCCCGGCTGCTGGTGTGGACGTTCGCGGGTGCGGCCGCCTGGTTCAACTGGGTCCACGCGCCGCGCGGTCTGGATCACGCGGGCGCCCCGCAGTTCTTCGCGGGCATGTCGCTGTCGGCCGCGGTGCTCTTCGACCGTGCGCTGAAGCAGACCCGCAGGGCCGCGCTGCGCGACCAGGGCCTGGTGCCGCGCCCGCTGCCGCAGATCCGCGTCGTACGGTGGCTGCGGGCGCCCCGCGAGACCTTCGGCGCCTGGTCGCTGATGCTGCTCGAAGGCGTACGCACGCTGGACGAGGCGGTCGACGAGGTCCGCGAGGACCGACGGCAGAAGGAACAGACCCGGATGCGCAGGCGCGACCAGGAGAAGCTGGACCGGGCGCACCTGCGGGCACTGAACCGGCAGCACCGGGCGTGGGGCCGCGTTCGCGGCGGCGGGCGCCAGGTCGATGTCACCACCCTGAGTGGTTCGGCGGGCTCCGCGCCGGCCGTCGGGCCGGTCGCGGAGCCTGCCATAGCCGAGCCGGGACAGCTGCCACTGCGCTCCCGGCCCTCCCTTCAGGCCGTGAAGGGTACTGAGCCCATCACCGTCGACCTCACCGCGGAGGACGACACGCAGGCGCTCCCGCGCCTGGACTCCCTCGAGCAGAAGCTCAAGCATCTTGAGCAGCAGTTCGGCTGAAGCGGCGGCCGACGAGCCGGTACGGCGGGCGGGCGCGATCCCTGGATCAGGTCCGCCCGCCGGCCAGTTCGAACCAGACCACCTTGCCCAGTTCGTGCGCCCGCACTCCCCACGCATCCGCGAGGCTCTGCACCAGGACGAGCCCTCTGCCGTGCGTGCTGTCGTCGGAGGCGGATCTCGCGTGCGGCTCGGTCGGGCCGCTCGTGAAGTCCCGTACCTCGACCCGGAGCCTGGCGGGCGCGACGGTGGCCGTCACGACCGCGCCGTCGTCCGTGTGGATCAGTGCGTTGGTCACCAGCTCACTGGTCAGCAGCTCCGCCACCTCGGCCGAGCCCGGCTCGCCCCAGTGCCCCAATAAGTCACGCAGGGCCCGCCGCACTTCCGGTACGGCCCTGAGATCCGCGCGCCCCAGACTGCGCCGCAGCTGCGCAGGCCCGGACCTTCCCTGACGTCTCGTCATCATCCCCCACCGCACGTCGGAACGGTCCTCTCCTCTTCGAAACGGCACTCACACGAGCGCCCACGACATGCATGCCCCGCCCCGGTGCCGCCACGCATGCCGGTTCACGCCGCGTCATCGGCACGGCACTCTGCGCCTCTCAGGGCCGTGGCACGTTCCGCAGGTTCGAGCGGGCCATCTGGACCATGCGGCCCACCCCGCCGTCCAGCACGATCTTGCTGGCGGAGAGCGCGAAGCCCGTCACCATCTCGGCGCTGATCCTCGGCGGGATGGACAGCGCGTTCGGGTCCGTGACCACATCGACCAGGGCCGGGCCCCGGTGCTGGAAGGCGTCCTTCAGGGCGCCCGCGAGCTGCTTCGGCTTCTCCACGCGCACGGCGTACGCACCTGCCGCCCGCGCGATCGCCGAGAAGTCCGGGTTGCGGTTCGTGGTGCCGTACGACGGCAGTCCGGAGACCAGCATCTCCAGCTCGACCATCCCCAGCGAGGAGTTGTTGAAGAGGACGACCTTCACCGGCAGGTCGTACTGGACGAGAGTGAGGAAGTCGCCCATCAGCATGGAGAATCCGCCGTCGCCCGACATCGACACGACCTGTCTGCCGCGGTCGGTGAACTGCGCACCGATGGCCTGCGGCAGCGCGTTCGCCATCGAGCCGTGGCTGAAGGAACCGATGACGCGGCGCCGTCCGTTGGGCGTGAGATAGCGGGCCGCCCATACGTTGCACATGCCCGTGTCGACGGTGAAGACGGCGTCTTCGTCGGCGAGTTCGTCGAGGACGGAGGCGACGTACTCGGGGTGGATCGGGATGTGCTTCTCCACCTTGCGGGTGTACGCCTTGATGACGCCCTCGAGCGCCTCGGCGTGCTTCTTCAGCATCTTGTCGAGGAAGCGCCGGTCGTTCTTGATCCGCACCCGCGGGGTGAGACAGCGCAGTGTCTCGCGTACGTCGCCCCACACGGCCAGGTCCAGCTTGGAGCGGCGGCCGAGGTGCTCGGGCCGGACATCGACCTGGGCGATCTTGACGTCGTCGGGGAGGAAGGCGTTGTACGGGAAGTCCGTGCCGAGCAGGATCAGCAGATCGCACTCGTGGGTGGCCTCGTACGCGGCTCCGTAGCCGAGCAGTCCGCTCATACCGACGTCGTAGGGATTCTGGTACTGGATCCACTCCTTGCCGCGGAGCGCATGGCCGACGGGTGACTTGATGCGCTCCGCGAACTGCATGACCTCGTGATGGGCGCCGGCCGTCCCGCTGCCGCAGAAGAGCGTGACGCGGTCCGCGTCGTCGATCATGCGGGCGAGGGCGTCGACCTCCGTGTCACCGGGGCGGACCGTCGGGCGGGTCGTCACCAGGGCGTGCTCGATGGACTTCTCGGGGGCCTGCTGGGCGGCGATGTCCCCGGGGAGCGAGACGACGCTGACCCCGCTGCGGCCGATGGCGTGCTGGATCGCGGTCTGGAGCAGCCTCGGCATCTGCTTCGGGCTGGAGATCAGCTCGCTGTAGTGGCTGCATTCGCGGAACAGCTGGTCGGGGTGGGTCTCCTGGAAGTATCCGAGGCCGATTTCGGAGGACGGGATGTGGGAGGCGAGGGCGAGCACGGGCGCCATCGAGCGGTGGGCGTCGTAGAGGCCGTTGATGAGGTGCAGGTTGCCGGGGCCGCACGAGCCGGCGCAGGCGGCGAGCCTGCCGGTGATCTGCGCTTCGGCGCCAGCCGCGAAGGCGCCGGTCTCTTCGTGGCGTACCTGGATCCACTCGATGGCGCTGTTGCGGCGGATGGCGTCGACCACGGGGTTGAGACTGTCGCCCACGACTCCGTACAGCCGCTGCACGCCCGCGCGGACGAGGATGTCGACGAACTGTTCTGCGACGTTCTGCTTGGCCATGGGTCCATCTATCCATGACCAGGTGGGTGACGCCTCTCGTGTTACGCCTCCCAGACGGCGCACGCCGTACGGTCGTCGGCGTAGCCCTTCACCCTGAGCTGGGTGTCGGCGAGATAGGCGGCGAGGCCCGGCGGCTCGGCCGCGGCCCAGCGCTGCGCGAGTTCCCCGGCGAGGGCCGGCTCGCAGCGCAGCGGTTCGGCGAGGCCGGTGCTGCACAGGAGGAGAGTGTCGCCGGGGCGGGCCACCGAGGCGCGGAAGCGGAAGGGCTCGGCCGGCGGCGGGACGGGGGCTTCGACGTACGGGGACGGAGGTGTGGCGATGCCCAGGTCCATCGTGAGCCGGTCGTCCCCGGTCTCCTCCGGAGCCGGGGAGCCGTAGCCGACGACCGGCTCGCCGGTGACGGCCGAGGGCTCGGGCACGACGGGTTCGAGATCCTGCCAGCCGCCGTCGCGGAGCCGGAAGAGCCCGCCGCCGCCGATGCCGAAGAACACCCGGGTGCGGCACGCGGGGTCGGCGGAGAGCAGCAGGCACCTCAGGTTCGCCGTGTACTCCTCGGGGGGCAGGCCGAGTTCGGCGGCGCGGGCACGGAGCCTGCCGAAGGAACGGTCGGTGAGCCGGTGCAGCCCGGACTTGAGGTCGCCCCGGCGGCCCGACCTGATGTCGTCGGCGAGCCGGGCGTGGCTGCGGCCCACGGCTCCGCCGATCCAGCGACAGGCCTCGGCCGCGGCGAGATGCGCTCCTTCGGTGGCGCGTGCGCCGGTGGCCACGGCCACCAGCACCAGGGCGCCCTCGCCCGCGCCGAAGCGCGCGGTCAGCAGCGCGTCACGCCGGGGCTCGCCCCGGAAGCGGGCGGAGTCGCCGCGCACGGACGCGGCCCGCAGGGTGTACGTCCCGTACCGCGCGCCGTCCAGCACGGTGTCGGCGACGAGCTCGTCCAGCTGCTGCGGGCGTGCGGCGGGCAGCGCGGTGGGCTCGGCGTCGTAGGTGGGCGGCCGGTCCCCGATGTGCCCGGTGCGCGGGCGCGGGAGCGCCGCGGGCCGGGGCGGCACATCCGGTGCGGGCACATCCGGTGCGGGCGCATCCCGTGCGGGCACATCCGGCTGCCGGGGCACGGCGGCATCCGGCGGGGTGGCATCCGGCGGGCCGGCCGCGGCGGGCGCGGCCGGCTCCGGTCGCGCCACGGCCGTGGACGGTGGCGTACGGGGACGGGGTGGTGCGGGAGCGCGCTGCGGGCGAGGCGGGGCCGCGGGAGCCTCCCACGGCGCCCCGCCCTGCTGGGGGGACGGGTCCCACCAGGCGCGGGGGCGGTGCTCGGGCGCCGCCTCGGAAGGCGCCACACCCACCGTGTCCACCGCGGAGTCGAAGCGGTCGTCGAGGGTGTCGCCCACCCCCTGTCCCGGTCCCGTGTCCGGGGCGGACTCGTCGTACAGCCGGTTCCACCAGTCGTCGCCGGTGGGCCTCTCCCCCTGCTGGCTCATGCCCATATTGTCCACGGCGGCGGCCGCACGAAAACGGAGCATTCCGAAAAACCCGTCCCGAATCTGTCCGCACATGGGT
>NZ_JBSGZO010000453.1:0-6804 GCF_053611045.1 Streptomyces sp. NPDC054841
CCTCGGAACGCCCCGGCCGCGTCCCTGGGGGGTCAGTGCTCGCGCGGGGCGGGCACGACGCGCTCCACCTCTGGGTGGACGGTGAGAAGTTGGCGCATGGCCGATTCGGCACTGTGCGCATCCCCGGTGGCGAGGGCGTCCACGATCCTGGCGTGGTGCGCGAGGGACACCTCGGAGGGGCGGTCACATCCGGCGGCCGGGCCCCCGGAGACCTGGAGGGCGGCGGCGACGATGCCGGACAGGTGCTCCAGCATGCGGTTGCCGGCGACCTGGATCAGGAGGGAATGGAACTCGACGTCGGCACGCGCGAAGGTGATTCCGTCACCCTGCGTGAACGAGTGACTCATGATCTCGACCATGTCACCGAGCCGCTGCTGGACGTCCTCGCGGCCGTGACCTGCGGCGAGGCGCGCCGCGAGCGGCTCGATCGTCCAGCGTAGCTCGCTGAGCTCACGGCGCTGGTCGTCGCGCTGCGGACCGAAGGCGCGCCACTCGATGATGTCGGGGTCCAGCAGGTTCCAGTCACTGACCGGACGGACCCGGGTGCCGACGTTCGGACGGGCGCTGACCAGGCCTTTGGCCTCGAGGACGCGCAGCGACTCCCGGACGACGGTGCGGGAGACCTCGAATCGCTGGCCGATCTCCTCGGGTACGAGCGGACGGTCGGCCCCGAGGTCGCCGGAGACGATCATCTGGCCCAGCTGCTGGACGAGTTGACCGTGGAGCCCGCGGCCCCGGCTGCCCGCCGCGCGGCGGCTGACCCGGCCCAACTCGGCTTCCGTGGTGTCCCAGGCCGGGGGTCCGACGCGGTCGACGCCGGGCGCCTCCGGGTAGGGGTATCGGTCGAGGTCGCCCGGGCCGGCGAGGCCGGACTCGGCGGGGCGGGCGGCGGTCATCATGGTGTGCGCAAGGGTACTCACGCATCCTTTGTCGGCGTGGCTCCGGCACCCCTTGAGGTCTTTGGTGAAAAGCACACGAAAGGGTGATCGCCGCCCACCCTGCAATTGACGCCTTATCGGAAAGAAACGGTCATTCTTCTGGGAGTTACGAGCAGCTCACCGCTCTCTCGGACCCAAGACGTTCACCAACGGGCCCTGCCGCGAAGGCCGGTGAACAGGTACGCGCAGAGCAGGACGGACAGCGACAACGCCAGTGCCGCGCCCACGGGTTGGGCCAGCACCCGCAGCCCGGCCGACAGCCAGGGATCCACCTCGTAGGGCCACTCCAGCCAGGCCAGCTCACGCAAGCGGCCCGGGAGGCCGGCGATCGAACGCGCGGACGGACCCGCGAACGCCTTCTGCACCAGTGGCACGACCACCACCGGTACGGCGAGCACCGCCGCCACTCCGGCGGCCGTGACCCGGAAGATCCCTGCGGCGAGCAGCCCGGACCAGGCGCAGCCCACCAGGAGACCGGACCAACTCGCGGACAGCGCAGGCCAGTTGTCAGGCACGGACGTCACATCGCCCCCGTACAGGAGACGGAGGACCTGGCCGTCCAGTACGGCGACGAGAAACCCGATCACCAGGGCGGCGCCGGCCGTCACCGTGAGCTTGGCGCACAGCAGCCCGAGGCGGCGAGGAATGGTTCCGCGTCCGGTCGCGAGCGCGGGGTAGCGGAATTCCTCCCCGAAGGAGAGGGAGCCGAGCAGGCCGGCACCGAGGGCGGCGGGCGGCAGCGGCAGCAGCCCGGGCCAGGCGGCGAGCAGCCCCGGCAGCGGGGTGCGGCCGCCGTGCCCGAGCAGCCCGGAGAGGCCGGCCGAGACGACAAGGACGGCTGTCACGATCAGATGGGTCGTCGGGACACCGAGGAGCCGGCGCAGTTCGTATCGCAGCGGTTGCAGCGGCGTACGGCGCGGCCGGGCCTCGAGACGCGGAAGCAGCGACAGGTCCCCGGCGGGGGGAGGCTGCGCGGGGCTCGCGGCGGGAGCGGATTCGACCGGGGCGGGGGCGTCGGGGGTCGGGGTGGCATGGGCCGGCGCTGCCGGGGCGGCGGGGGGCAGGGCTGCCGGACCGGCGTCGCCGATCTCGTCGGCGAGTTGGTGGACGAGGACGCCGTGCCGGAAGGCGGTCTCGCCGATCTCGGCACAGCTGCTGCCGTAGACGGAGAGCCGGTTGCCGCCCTCGGCGACGACTTCGACGGAGCGCCGAGCGGCCCGCGCCTCACGACCGACCACCGCGGCGAGCCGTGCGGCGTGCGGGGTACGGACCGCGACGCGCGGCCGGAGCCTGGTGCGGGCGAAGTCCGCCACGTCCTGGTCTGCGATGAGCCGGCCCTCGTCGATGGTGACGACGCGATCCGCGGTCCGGGCCGCCTCCTTGGGGTCCGCGGTCGTATAGAGGACGGTGCCGCCGTGCGCTGCATGGGCGCGGAGCAGTCCGAAGAGCCAGCTCTCCTCCCGTGGCGACAGTCCTTCGGAGGGGTCGTCGAGCACGAGAGTGTGAGGGTCCCCCAACAGGGCTGAGGCCAGGCCCAGTCTGCGGTCCATGCCGAGGGAGAGCGTGCCGAGACGTGCGTCGCGCAGGGCGCCGATGCCGACGACTTCGAGCATGTCGTCGGCGCGTGACACGGGCACTCCCGCTGCGGCGCAGAGCATCCGGAGCTGGCCGCGGGCGGTACGGGCCGGGTGACCCGGTACGTCGCCGAGCAGCACCCCTACTTCGCGCGCGGGACGGACGATGCCGTGCAGCGGGCGCCCACGGAAGTACGTGACGCCACGGCCCGCCTCGAGTTCGAGCATCAGGCGCAGGGCCGTGGTCTTGCCGGAGCCCGGGGCGCCGAGGAGCGCGGTGACATTGCCGGGCCGCGCCTCGAAAGTCAGATCGTCCACGGCGGGCGGAAGGTCCCGGCGACGGGTGCTGGTGAGTCCGATGGCCTGGAGCATCGCTTCTCTCGCGGAAGGTGAAACCGCTCGGCGGCAGGGCGGGTGGGCGGCAGAATGCGGGTACCGCAGCAAGATAACGCGACATTTCCGACTTTTGACGCAGCGTCGGGTGCGATGTCAGACCTGCCGTCGGACACCACCACGCTCTGCGCCACGAACATCGCCGAGGACGCCACCAAAGGCGTTGCCAGTGCCGTGGCCAGGGAGGTGATCGCCATGGGCACCGCGCCGGGCGGAACTGGAAACGCGTCAGGGAAACGGAGGACGTGCTCCGGACGGCCCCAGAGCCTGTCCGGCGGACGATCCCAGCAAGATCCGCCGGACAGGCCCTAGACCTCAGGGCGCAGCATCGGCGGGTTGAGTAGGGTCGCGCCTCCGGCCCGGAACAGCTGTGCGGGACGGCCGCCCTGTCGGGTTGTGGTCCCGCCCGCCGGCACGAGGAAGCCCGGAGTGCCGGTCACCTTGCGATGGAAGTTCCGGGGGTCCAGGGCGACGCCCCACACCGCCTCGTACACCCGCCGCAACTCGCCGACCGTGAACTCGGGCGGGCAGAACGCCGTGGCCAGTGAGGAGTACTCGATCTTGGAGCGGGCCCGCTCCACACCGTCGGCCAGGATCTGGGCATGGTCGAAGGCGAGCTGCCCGGACTGCTCGTCCTCCCGTCCCCCGTTCTCCTGGTTCAGCAGGGTCTCGACGGGCGCCCAGCGCGCGCTGTTGGCGTCGCCGCCGGCGCGAGGCGACGGCAGATCCGGGGAGAGCGCCAGGTGCGCAACGCTCACCACCCGCATACGGGGGTCGCGCTTGGGGTCCCCGTAGGTGGCAAGCTGCTCCAGATGGGCACCGTTGTCGGGCGCCGGCGAACCGGGGTCGTGCACACACAGGCCCGTCTCTTCGACAAGCTCCCGCGCCGCCGCCGCCGAAAGATCCTCATCGGCCCTGACGAAACCCCCGGGCAGCGCCCACCGGCCCTGGAACGGTGGCTCTCCGCGACGTACCACCAGGGCACACAGCGCATGGCGACGCACGGTGAGCACGACCAGGTCGACGGTGACAGCGAAGGGCGGGAAGGCCGACGGGTCGTAGGGCGACATGCCGCGATCATAGTCGTCTTCCTGACGATAAACACTCCCTTCGTGATCCAGGACAACGACTTCTTCACGCGCCGGTCCCATCCCGTTACACCCCCAACTGGAGTCCGTCAGCGGCTTCCTCGACCATGCACAGCCCGAGCCTGCTGATCCGCACCGCGAAGGGCTCTCCGGCGACCCGCAGTCCCGTGAACTGCACGGCGCCGAGGGGAGTGCTGCGCAGCGGATGCAGGGCGACCGTGCCGGCCGGAGCGTCCGGGCGGATGCCCACGAGCGTGGTGAGCAGGTGGATCCCGGCGGCGGCGGACACGGCCGCCGGGCGGCACGCGGCGGGGTGCGGTACCGGCACCGCGCCGGCGGTCCGCTGGTCCCCCGCATACATGTCCGGGAGCCGGTGGCCGAACGCCTCCGCGGCGTCGAGGACTCCGCGGAGCAGGGAACTCGCCTCCTTCTCGTAGCCGCATGCGGCCAGTCCCGCGACTGCCACGGCTGTCTCATGCACCCGGACCGCTCCGGACCGGTGGCCGAACGGATTGTGTCCCGGCTCCTTCGCACCCAGGCTCCGCAGACCCCAGCCCGAGTCCAGATCGGGAGCGCCGAGCAGTCGTGCCAGCTGTTCGGTCTGCACCCTGTCGAGCAGCCCGGGCGCCGGCCGGCCGCCGCCGAGGAGGCCCGTGTCCAGAAGGTGTGCGGCTGCCCCTCCCAGGTGGGGCACCGGCCTCCCGGACCGGACGCGGGCCGCAGCCGGCCGGCCGCCTCTGAGATCGTCGAGCCAGAACCCCTCCTGGAAGCTGCGCCGCATGGCGGCGGCCCGCTCCCGCCACCAGCCCGCTCCTGGCCGCCCACACGCCTCCAGCAGGTCGGCACCGAGCACGGCGGCCCTGTGCGCATGCGCCTGCGTCTCGGCGCGCTGCATCCCGGCGGGCCCCGGCTCGTACAGCAGCCCGTCGTCGCCGACAGCCCCGCGAAGCCAGGCCAGGCAGCGCTCGGCCGTGGGGAGCAGCGCCTCCAGCTCCGGCTCGGGAAGTCCCCAGCGCCACGCTTCGGCGAGGACGGCAGGGAAGGCGAGCGTCGCCTCGACTCCGGTGCAACTGGGTGGGAGGTGCGGCCCCGCGTCCCGAAGCGGTCCGGGCATCCGGCCGGCTTCCCGGCCCCTTCCTCCGAGCTGGCTCCTGGAAAGCGTACGCAGGGTGGCCGCGGCCAGTCGTGTGCCCACCGGGAGAGCCATGCGCACCGCCCACAGGGCCTCCGCCGGTGCGAGCCCGCAGCGCCACGGCACGCCCGCAGCCGGACAAGCGTCCAATGGATGATCGCGGTCGCGGAGGAGCAGGGCGCCGAGGTCCGCGAGAGCGGTCCGGAGGAAGCTCCCCACGCGCGGATCGTCGCCCTCCGCCTGCGCGTCGGCCAAGGGAGCGGCTCCATTGTGCTGGGACGGCCGTACCGCCTGGTCCGCGCGGACGCGGAGTTCGATGATGCGTGTCTCACCGGGTGCCAGCTCGAACTCCCAGCGCAGCAGTCCCGCTGAGGCCAGCGCGTCCTTGGGCGGCGGAACAGCGGTGACGATGGTGTGTGCGCCACCTGCCGCGGACCAGCGCAGGCCCGAGTCATGGACGCTGGCGGGCAGCTCGGGCCCTGCCCGGCCCGTCGCCACCGCGCCCAGTTCCGCGAGGTCTGTGCCGAGAGCCAGCTCGACGGGGAGACGCACGGTCCGGCCCGACCAGCTGCGCAGAACGATTCGTTCGCTGCCGTCGGCGTCCCGTGACCTCTCCACCCCGATCTCGGGATCGGGCCCTGCGCCGGCATGGGTCCGCGCCACGGCGAAGAACGTTGCCCGGTCGGCCGAGACGAGCCTTCCCTGCACGACGACCGGTTCCCGTCCGGCGACCCGCAACTGGCTGCGCGAGAGCAGCCTCCGGCCGGAACGGTAGACGCCTTCCAGCCCCTCTCCGTTGAGCTGGCCATGTTCCGCGCACACGGCCAGGCTCGGCAACGCGACACACATGAGCACGTGGTGCAGAGGCGGCGGCTCCCCCGCCGACAGCCTCGAACCCGGTGCGGGAGCCCCGGCGTACGCGGCACGGGCAGGGCCGCCCGGCGCTTCGCCGGCGAGTGCCGTGCGCATGGGTGGGGGGATGGTGTCCCAGGCCGTGCCGGGTTGCCGGCCCGGTGTGGAGACCTGAGGAGAGTCGCTGGTGGGCATGTGGGGTCTGCTGTGCCTTCTGTGCGCTCCGGACAGCCGCTTCGGGTGCGGCGGCACGGAGTACACGAAACCGCCACACAGGTGAACGGCCGCACACGCTGCGGGGTCACGCCAGTCATCACCCGCTCCCCGTACCGCGTCGGCCGGCTCGCCTCGCCGAGCGCGTCCGGCTCCCGGTGGACGCCGTGCCGGCGTCGGAGGAGGTACGACGCTTCGACGCCGCGTCCACCGCGGGCGCCGACGGGCCGGGCCTGGGGCTCTTTCGCTTGCCGGCCGTGCGCGGCATCCGGGACCGCTGCGGCTCCGACCGCCGCGCCGCGTTGCGGCCGACCGAGCTCACCGGGCCCACCGGGCCCACGGGACCGACCGCCGAGCCCGGTTCCTCGGATGCGGGATCTTCGGATCCGGTGACCGCCCGGGCGCCGGTCGCCGGGACGGGATCCTTCGAACCAGGTGCCTCCGCGACGCGGGGCTCCGACGCAGGGACCTGCGAATCAGGCGCGGCCGAGCCAGGGGGTCCCGAGGCGGGGGTGGCCGTAGAGGCCCGCGCCGCTGGCGCGGCCCCCGCGGGAGTGGCCGCGGCGGGCGCGGCCGTGGCAGGGGGGGCCGGCCGGCCCCGCGACGCAGCCGCG
>NZ_JBSGZO010000454.1:0-6802 GCF_053611045.1 Streptomyces sp. NPDC054841
ATTCGGACCTGCGAAATGGCATATGGAACATACCCCTCTTAGCGTAAGAAACGTTTGCGATCCGCCCTGAACGACAGGTCGGACGTCAAACCCCTAAGAGGAGGAATTGAGTTGAAGCGCTCCATAGCTCTCGCTCTGGCAAGTGTCCCGATGCTGCTCGCGACCGGCATGGTGCCGACGGCCTACGCGGCCGACGAGCCGGCCGGGGGCGGCAAGGAAGTCAAGTACAAGGTGACGACCTACGTCGGCGATCCGGTCGACGTGGCGCCGGGTGCGGACGCGACCGCAACAGTCCACTGCCCGGAGGGATCGATCGCGACCGGCGGGGGAGGCGTCATCACCGACAGCGACACGACCTTCCTCACCGCCACCTTCCCCGCGGGCGACGACGGCCTGCCCTTCGTCGGCGAGAACCCCGGCAGCTGGTCCGTCTACGCACGGAACACCGCCGCCCCCGGCGGCCCGGCCTCTCAGGTGGAGGCGTACGTGGTCTGCGTGAAGAAGGAGAAGGACGACAAGGGCAAGGAGAAGCCCTGAGCGCAGCCGGCCAGCCCTGAACTGCCCGGCTCCGCGCACCGCCAGTGCACACAAGCCCGAGCCGGTCCGCCTTTGCGCTCCTGGTCACGCGGCCAGGAGCGCAAAGCCTGCCCACCGCCGGGCGGCCGTTCTAGCGGATCGGCATCCCCGACAGCGTGCGGGCGATCACCAGGCGCTGGATCTCGCTCGTGCCCTCGAAGATCGTGTAGATCGCGGCGTCGCGGTGCATGCGCTCCACGGGATACTCGCGGGTGAAGCCGTTGCCGCCGAGGATCTGGACCGCCTGTGCGGTGACCTTCTTGGCCACCTCACTGGCGAAGAGCTTGGACATCGAGCCCTCGGCCGAGTTGAACGGCTTGCCGGCCACGGCCATCCAGGAGGCGCGCCACACCAGCAGCCGGGCCGCGTCGATCTGGGTGCGCATGTCGGCGAGCTGGAAGGCGACGCCCTGGTTGTCGATGATCGGGCGGCCGAACTGCGTACGCTCCTTGGCGTACTCGAGCGCGTAGTCGTACGCGGCACGGGCGGTGCCGACCGCCATGGCGCCGACGGCGGGGCGGGAGGCCTCGAAGGTTGCCATCGCGGCGTTCTTGACTCGCTCGCCGCCGCCCGCCTTGGCTCGCTCGCGGGCGCGGGCGAGCCGCTCGTCCAGTTTCTCCTTGCCGCCGAGCAGGCAGGAGCCGGGGACGCGGACGTTCTCCAGGACCACCTCGGCGGTGTGCGAGGCGCGGATGCCGTGCTTCTTGAACTTCTGGCCCTGGGAGAGGCCGGGGGTGTTCGGCGGCACGATGAAGGATGCGTGGCCCTTCGTGCCCAGCTCCGGGTCGACCACGGCGACGACGACGTGGACATTGGCGATACCGCCGTTCGTCGCCCACGTCTTCGTACCGTTGAGGACCCACTCGTCCTTGGCCTCGTCGTAGACCGCGCGGGTGCGCATCGCGCCGACGTCGGAGCCGGCGTCGGGCTCGGAGGAGCAGAAGGCGGCGACCTTGACGTCGTCGACGTCGCCGTACATCTGCGGGATCCAGGTGCCGATCTGCTCCTCGGTGCCGTTGGCGAGGACACCGACGGCGGCGAGGCCGGTGCCGACGATCGAGAGGGCGATGCCGGCGTCACCCCAGAAGAGCTCCTCCATGGCCATCGGGACGCCGAGGCCGGTGGGGTCGAAGAACTGCTGGGCGTAGAAGTCGAGTGAGTAGATGCCCACCTTGGCGGCTTCCTGGATGACCGGCCAGGGCGTCTCCTCACGCTCGTCCCATTCGGCGGCGGCCGGGCGGATCACGTCCCTGGCGAAGCCGTGGAGCCAGTCACGGACCTGCTTCTGGTCGTCGTTGAGATCGAGCGCGAACTCGGTCATGTCCCCTCCTGATGTGCACCCACCCGCGCGTTACTAGCGGTAACCGCAGTCTGTTACCAGCGGGTAGCAGCTGTCAACCGGCACCCTCGCGATCGGCGCCGGGTCCCTGCGGAGTGTTACGTTGCGCAGGCCTCACGGATTTCGCACGGGCGGGGAGAACGCTATGGAGACCACGACTCAGCAGACCGACCAGCAGCGGTCGGCCGACCAGCGGCGGCGGGAGCTGCTCGAAGCCGCGGACCGTGTGGTGCTCCGGGACGGACCTAAGGCCTCCATGAACGCCATCGCCGCCGAGGCCGGGATCACCAAGCCGATCCTCTACCGGCACTTCGGCGACAAGAGCGGGCTGTACCGGGCACTGGCCAAGCGCCACACCGACGGCCTGCTGGCCGCACTGCGCACGGCGATCGACGCGAGTTCCGACCGGCGGGAGCGGGTCGAGCACACCCTCGACACGTATCTCGCCGCGATCGAAGCCCGCCCGCAGGTCTACCGCTTCCTGATGCACCCCGCCGAGGACTCCCACCAGTCCGAGCAGGGCTTCGACGTCGGCCTGCACTCCGCGCCGCTGCTGCGCAGGCTCGGCGAGGAGCTCGCGAAGGTCATCGCCGAGCGGGTCGAGCTCGGGCCCGGCGGCGACGATCTGGCCCGGATCTGGGGCCACGGCATCGTCGGCATGATGCACGGGGCGGGTGACTGGTGGCTGGGCGAACGCCCGTGCTCGCGGCAGCAGTTGGTGAGCAGTCTCGCGGATCTGCTGTGGGGCCGCCTGGCCGCGGCGGCCGACCGAGAGGGCAGCCCGGGGTTCTGACGCCGGGGCTCCGCCCCGGACCCGGGCCATGCCCGCTCACCGGGGCGCCCGGCACCGTTCCGTGAACCGGCGTGTCCGTCCTCAATCGCGGGACGGGCTCAAGAAGAGGCCCGTCCGGGGTCCCGGGCGAAGGTCCGGGGGAGATCGAGAAACGACCGGGGGCCGTACGGGGTCCCGGGCTCACCCCTGGTTACGCGGACCGGCGCGACCACGGCGCACGGCGGACCGCCCGCAGGGCCCGGGCCCGGCGCCAGCCCGTGACCCGGTCCAGGTACACCCCGCCTTCGAGGTGGTCGCACTCGTGCTGGAGGCACCGGGCGAAGAAGCCCGTCCCGTCCACGCGCACCGGCTCACCGGTCATCGTCACGCCTTCGACCACCGCGTGCTCGAAGCGCGGCGTACCCGCCTCGATGCCGGGCAGCGACAGACAGCCCTCCGGGCCGCGCACCGTGATCCCGTCCACACCGACGAGCCGCGGGTTGACCACATGCCCGAGGTGACGGACGTCCTCGTCGTCGGGGCAGTCGTACACGAAGACCCGCAGCGGTACCCCGACCTGGTTCGCCGCGAGTCCGACGCCCTGGGCCGCGTACATGGTCGCGTACATGTCCTCGATGAGCTTCGCGAGGGACGGACCGAAGTCCGTGACGGGCTCGCAGGGGGCGTGCAGCACCGGATCTCCGAGCAGCCTCATGGCTCGTACGAGTCCGGAACTGCCGGGGATCGGACGGTTTCGCATGGCGGTAAGGGTACGTTCCGACCGCCGCCGCGATGACCTCCAGGTTTCGTCCCGGAGCCGCGGTTCGGGCCGCTGGCCGGATCTCGATAGGCTGAGCCCCGACCGACGCAAGGAGGATCAAGGACGATGGCTGGACACCCTGGCAATCCAGAGCCGCTGTCGCCGCGGGCCAAGCTGGCCGTGACGGCAGGCAAAGCCGCAGCGGCGGTGTCGCGCGCCGCCGGACGCGGCAGCGGATCGGTGATCGGCGGCCGGGTGGCGCTCAAGCTCGACCCGGATCTGCTGAGCCGGCTGGCACAGCATCTCGACGTCATTCTGGTGTCGGCGACGAACGGCAAGACCACCACCACGCGACTCATCGCCGAGGCGCTGCGCGCCAGCGGCCCGGTCGTCTCGAACGCGCTGGGCGCGAACATGCCGGCGGGCATCACCTCGGCCCTGGCCGGTGGCTCGGACGCCAAGTTCGGCGTGATCGAGGTCGATGAGAAGTATCTGGCCGGTGTCGCCCGCGACACCACGCCCAAGGCCATCGCGCTGCTCAACCTCTCCCGCGACCAGCTGGACCGAGCCGCCGAGACCCGGATGCTCGCCGAGAAGTGGCGCGAGGGCCTGTCCGGTACGAAGGCCGTCGTCATCGCCAACGCCGACGACCCGCTGATCGTCTGGGCCGCTTCCTCCTCCCCCAACGTGGTGTGGGTGGCCGCCGGTCAGCAGTGGAAGGACGACGCCTGGTCCTGCCCCGCCTGCGGCGGTGTGATGCAGCGCCCCGGCGACGACTGGTTCTGCGGCGAGTGCGGCTTCCGCCGGCCCGCCGTGAGCTGGGCGCTCCACGGGGACCACGTCCTCGACCCGCACGGTTCGGCGTGGCCGATCCACCTCCAGCTGCCCGGCCGCGCCAACAAGGCGAACGCCGCGACCTCCGCCGCGGTCGCCGCGGTCTTCGGCGTACCGCCGCAGGTCGCCCTGGAGCGCATGTACCAGGTGCAGGCCGTCGCCGGACGCTACGACGTGGTGTCCTTCCTCGGCCGTGACCTGCGGCTGCTGCTGGCGAAGAACCCCGCCGGCTGGCTCGAGACGTTCTCGCTGATCGACCCGCCGCCGACGCCGGTGATCCTCTCCGTCAACGCCCGTGGCGCGGACGGCACCGACACATCCTGGCTGTGGGACGTCGACTACACGCGGCTGGCCGGCCACCCGATCTTCGTGATCGGTGACCGCAGGCTCGACCTGGCCGTGCGGCTCGAGGTCGCGGGCCTGGACTTCCGGGTCTGCGAGTCCGTCGACGAGGCCGTGCAGCTCGCCCCGCCCGGACGGATCGAGCTCATCGCCAACTACACCGCCTTCCAGGACGTACGCCGCCGCGTCGGCAACTGATCGCAGAGGAATCGAGCATGAGCGACAGCAGTCTGCGGCTGGTCTGGGTCTACCCGGACCTGCTCAGCACGTACGGAGACCAGGGCAACGCGCTGGTCGTGGAGCGCCGGGCCCGCCAGCGCGGACTCGACGTCACCCGCGTCGACGTCCGCAGCGACCAGCCGGTGCCGACCTCCGGCGACATCTATCTCATCGGCGGCGGTGAGGACCGTCCGCAGCGGCTCGCGGCCGAGCGGCTGCGCCGCGACGGCGGCCTCAGCCGGGCCGCGTCGAACGGCGCGATCATCTTCTCGGTGTGCGCCGGGTACCAGATCCTCGGCCATGAGTTCATCAACGACCTGGGTGACCGCGAGGCGGGTCTCGGCCTGCTCGACGTCGTCTCCACCCGCGGCGAGGGCGAGCGGTGCGTCGGCGACGTACTGGCCGACATCGACCCGCGGCTCGGTCTGCCGCAGCTGACGGGCTTCGAGAACCACCAGGGCATCACCCATCTCGGCCCGGCGGCCCGCCCGTTCGCCCGCACCGTGCTCGGCAGGGGCAACGGCACGGGTGACGGCACCGAGGGCGCGTACAACGACACCGTCTTCGGTACGTACATGCACGGCCCGGTGATGGCCCGCAATCCGCAGATCGCGGATCTGCTGCTGAAGCTGGCCCTCGATGTGAACGCGCTGCCGCCGACCGACGACCGGTGGTACGAGGCGCTGCGCGCCGAGCGCATCACGGCCGCGACCCAGCAGCCCGCCTGACGGGCCGTACCCCCGGCCCCGGGGGCGTACGAATCCACGGTGTCCACTGTGCGGACATCCGGTTCGGTTCCCGCCGCCCGGCGCCGGTAGGGTGGCGGGGATCGAGCCGGACGACGTGGTCCGGGAGTCGGCCCACGTTGCAAAGGTATTCGGGCTCATGCGCATTGGTGTCCTCACTTCCGGCGGCGACTGCCCCGGTCTGAACGCGGTCATCCGCTCCGTCGTGCACCGCGCCGTCGTCGACCACGGCGACGAGGTCATCGGCTTCCACGACGGCTGGAAGGGCCTGCTGGAGTGCGACTACCGCAAGCTCGACCTGGACGCGGTGGGCGGCATCCTCGCCCGCGGCGGCACGATCCTCGGCTCCTCCCGGGTGCAGCCCGCGCATCTGCGTGACGGCGTCGAGCGCGCCAAGGGGCATGTCGCCGAGCTGGGTCTGGACGCGATCATCCCGATCGGCGGCGAGGGCACGCTGAAGGCCGCCCATCTCCTCTCCGAGGCGGGTCTGCCGATCGTCGGCGTGCCGAAGACCATCGACAACGACATCGCGTCGACCGATGTGACCTTCGGCTTCGACACCGCCGTCGGAGTCGCGACGGAGGCGCTCGACCGGCTGAAGACCACCGCCGAGTCGCACCAGCGGGTGCTGATCGTCGAGGTCATGGGCCGGCACACCGGCTGGATCGCCCTGCACTCCGGCATGGCGGCCGGTGCGCACGCCATCGTCGTCCCCGAGCGCCCCTTCGACATCGACGAGCTGACCCGGCGGGTCGGAGAGCGCTTCGAGGCGGGCAAGCGGTTCGCGATCGTCGTGGTCGCCGAGGGTGCCAAGCCGCGCGAGGGGTCCATGGACTTCGACGAGGGCGGCAAGGACATCTACGGCCACGAGCGCTTCGCCGGCGTCGCGCGGCAGCTCTCCGTCGAGCTGGAGGAGCGCCTCGGCAAGGAGGCCCGGCCGGTGATCCTCGGCCATGTGCAGCGTGGCGGTACGCCGACCGCGTACGACCGGGTGCTGGCGACCCGGTTCGGCTGGCACGCGGTGGAGGCGGCGCACCGCGGAGAGTTCGGCATGATGACGGCGCTGCGCGGCACGGACATCACGATGGTCCCGCTGGCGCAGGCCGTGGAGACGCTGAAGACGGTCCCGGCGGAGCGGTACGCCGAGGCCGAGTGCGTCCTCTGATGGGGTTGCCCGGCTGACGAACCGCCCCCGGTCGCAGACGCGGCCGGGG
>NZ_JBSGZO010000455.1:0-6685 GCF_053611045.1 Streptomyces sp. NPDC054841
GGCTCAGGTGGCCGGCCGACATGTTCACGCCGCGGGCGAGCGCCTCGACGTCCAGCGGCTGCGCGTACTCCCGGTCGATCCGGTCGCGGACCCGGCGCAGCCGCGCGAGGTCGCTCAGGCGCTGTGCAGCGGTAAGTGCGCGCATCCATGCGGGATGGCACATGGGAGAACCCTTTCATCGATGTTCGCAAGCATCTGAGTACATGCTGAGGCTGAAGAACGCCGAGGCCTGGTGGCCGGCATCGCGAGAAGGCATGGAAGCGCCGGCCACCGAGGCCCGAGCCATTACCGAGGCTCAGCGAAGCTCTTGGATGCGGATCAGGTTGCCCGCGGGATCGCGGAAGGCGCAGTCGCGAACACCGTACGGCTGCTCGGTCGGCTCCTGGACGACCTCGGCGTCGCCGGCCTGCAGCCGCTCGAAGGTGCCGTCGAGGTCCCGCGTGGCCAGCAGGATCCATCCGTAGGTGCCCTTGGCCATCATCTCGACGATGGTGCGGCGCTCGTCCTCGGTGATGCCGGGGTCGGCGGCCGGCGGTGCCAGGAGGATGGAAGTGCCGGGCTGGTCAACGGGGCCGACCGTGATCCAGCGCATCTTGCCCTGTCCGACGTCGCTGCGGACCTCGAAGCCGAGGGTGTCGCGGTAGAAGGCCAGGGATGCGTCCGGGTCGTCATGAGGAAGGGAGGCCGTGTGAATGGTGATGTCCATGGCCTTCACGTTAGTTGCGGCTCGGTGACCGACGCTTCTCGATTCCTGATCCGTTCGGCCACGTGTCGCGCGCGCCGCTCGGTGTTGCGTCACCGAGGATCTCCACAACTTCTCGCTGTTCCCGCAGTTCATCGACCCCGCGGCAGGCTGGCCCGTTGCCGCGCGGACGGGGCTGCTCGGCACGCTCCGCATGACGGCCTGCGCCGCCGTCCACCTTGCCGTCGGCGTGCTCGCCCGCACCGTGTTCAAGACCCGGCCGTCGGCGGCCCGGGCGGTCACCCGTGTCTCCGGTGCCATGATGATCGTCATCGGCGGTTTCCTGCTGGTGGAACGCCTGACCGGCTGACGAACCCGCCTCACCCCGTTCACAGACCGTGATGCCGTCGAAGGAGAGCACATGGAAGACCCGACGCAGCAGGAAGAGGCGAGCCCCGAGGTGCGGAAGCGCATCCAGGCGAGCTTCGACCGCCAGGGGCTGATGAGCCACCTCGGTGCACGGATAACCCACATCGCGCCGGGCCGCGTGCACATCGTGCTCCCGAGCCGGCCCGAAGTGACCCAGCAACACGGCTACTTCCATGCCGGTGCCACCAGCGCCGTCGCGGACAGTGCCGGGGGCTACGCGGCCTTCACACTGTTCCCCGAGAACACCGATGTGCTCACCGTCGAGTACAAGATCAACCTCCTCTCGCCTGCCGTCGGTGACCACATCGAGGCGGTGGGAACGGTCCTGAAGTCCGGACGCACCCTGACTGTGAGCCGGCTGGAGGTGTTCGGCGTCCAGGAAGGCCGGCGGAAACTCGTCGCCAACGGGCAGCAGACGCTGATCCGGGTGAACAGGCCCGAGCAGTGAGCCCGCAGCCATCGTCGCCGTCCTGGGTCACCTGGTGGCAGAGACCGTTCCCCGACGCCAACACGCTCCTCCTGAACGGACGGCAACCGGCGCTGGTCGACAGCGGGTTCGTCGGACACGCGCAGGAGACCGCCGCCTGGGCCCGCGCGCACGCCGGGGACGTCGGCCTGGTCGTGAACACCCACTGGCACTCCGACCACGTCGGCGGCAACGCCCTTCTCCAGGCGAGGGGCGCCGCCATCGCCGCCGGGGCGCCGGAGGCGGAGGCGATCTCCCGCAGGGACCCGGGCTGCTGCGCGGCGGAGTACCTCGACCAGCCGGTCGCTCCGTACACGGTCGACGTGCCGCTCGACGACGGGCAGATCCTTCGGCTCGGGGAGGCCGATTGGGAGGTCGTCCGCACGCCCGGGCACACCCCCGGGCATCTGGCGCTGTGGCAGCCGGACGAGCGACTGCTGGTGGTCGGGGACGCGCTGTCGGACTACGACGTCGGCTGGGTGAACCTCGCCCTCGACGGGCTCGACGCGGCCACTACGGCGCTCGCCTCCCTCAAGCGGATGGCCGAGCTCGCCCCGCGCGTGATCCTTCCCTCCCACGGCCCGATACCCGCCGACCCCATGGCCGCGTTCAGCACAGCGCTGCGCCGCGCCCAGCGTCTCGTGGACGACGCGGACGGAGCCGTCTGGTACGGGGCCCGGCGGATCTTCGCGTTCGCCCTGATGATCCGCGACGGGATCCCAGCCGGTGAGGTCGAGCCCTACCTGCACGCGCGGGCCTGGCTCACGGACGCGGCACGCCTCCTGCACCGCACGCCCGAGGCACTCGCTGCCGAACTGGTCACGACCATGCTCGGCAGTGGCTCCGTCGTCCTGCGCGACGGACGCCTCCACGCAGCCGCCGACCACACCCCGGTCGCGGTCGAGTCGCTGCGCGTGCCGTACCCGCGTGCCTGGCCGGCAACCGAGCCGCGCTGACTCGCGGCGCAGCGGGCGAGCAGCAGCCGCAGCACCCGCGAGCCTTGGAAGTCCTCGGAATCACACCTTTCCTCTGGACTGAATATCCAGCTTGGACGTAGAGTCCAGTCATGGGTACTGTGGAAGAGGGCACCGACCCTCGTGTGCGGATGTGGGCACCGGCGTGCCAGGCCGTGGCACTGCTGCTCGGTCCGTACACCGAGGTGGTCCTGCATGATCCGGATACCGATCGGATCCTGGCGATCTGGAATCCCATGGGCTCGCGCGGTCCGGGCGATCCGTCACTGCTGGGTGAGCTGGACGCCCTCGATCCGTCGGCCCGGGACGTGTTCGGGCCGTACGAGAAGCTGCTCGCGGACGGCCGGTGCCTGTCATCGGTCAGCGCGATCCTGCGCGATGCGGACGACAAGGCTTCGGCGGTGCTGTGCGTCAATCTCGACCGCACGCCGCTGGAGCAGGCCGCGGCTGTGCTGTCCGCGTTCGGCGCACCGACCGTGTCTCGCCCGGAGCCGCTGTTCGAGCAGGACTGGAGCGAGCGCGTCCAGCACATCGTCGGCGCTTACGTGCGCGAGTGCGGCCGACCGGTGGAGCGGCTGACCCGCGCCGACCGCCTGGCCGTGCTCGCGCGGCTGGACGAGGCCAAGGTCTTCGCCGTGCGCCGTGCCACCCCGGTCGTCGCCCGCGCCCTGCGGGTTTCCCGATCCACCCTCTACGGCCTGCTGGCCGAGCTCAGAGCACCGAACGCAAAGGACCACACGCGATGACCCGACTGCCCGACTTCCGCCTGGAAACCTACTTCTCCCGGTGGGAGTTCACCGCGCGGCACCACCTGACCGCCTCTGACGTACAGACGATGACGCTCAGCGAACTGCTCGCCCTGGCTGACGACCACGACCGGACCGCGTTCGAGAATCTGTCGCTGGGCTACACCGAGACCTACGGTGATCCGGCTCTGCGTGAGGCGATCGCCGAGATGTACGAGCGGGCGGACGCCGCGGACGTCATCTGCTTCGCGGGCGCCGAGGAGGCCCTGTACCTGGCGATGAACGTCCTGCTCGACGCTGGTGATCATGCGGTGGTGGTGACCCCGAACTACCAGGCGGCCGAGACCGTGCCGCTGGCGCTGTGCGAGGTCACCGGCGTCGCCCTCGACCCGGACCGCGACTGGGCCCTGGACCTCGACCAAATCAAGGCGGCGATCCGGCCGAACACCCGCGTGGTGTCGGTGAACTTCCCCAACAACCCCACCGGCAAGGTCATCAGCGCCGCCGACTTCACCGAGCTGGCGCGGCTGTGCGACGAGCATGGCATCCATCTGTTCAGCGACGAGGTGTACCGCGGCCTGGAACGCGATCCGGCCCGTACCCTGCCGCAGGCCGCGGACCTGTCCGAGCGCGCCCTGTCGCTGAACGTGACCTCCAAGTCGCTGGGCCTGCCGGGTCTGCGGATCGGGTGGATCGCCTGCCGCGACCGCGCCCTGCTCACCCGGCTGGAGCGGGCCAAGCACTACACCACCATCTGCAACTCCGCCCCCGGCGAAGTCCTGGCCCGCATCGCACTCAAGGCCCGCACCACGATCCTGGACCGCAACCGGGCCCTGATCGCACGGAACCTGCCGGTCTTCGACGCCTTCTTCGCCGAGTTCCCGGACGTCTTCGAATGGCAGGCACCGGACGGCGGCTGCGTCGCCTACCCCCGCTACCTCGGCCCGGAAGGAGTCGAGGAGTTCTGCACCCGCCTGGCGGAGGAAGCCGGCGTGCTGCTGCTGCCCGCCAGCATCTACCGTTCCGACCTCACTCCCAGCCCCACCGACCGGTTCCGCATCGGCATCGGCCGTGCCCGGCCCGAAGAGGGCCTGGCCGCCTTCACCCAGTGGATGCGGGCGCACCGATGAGCCGGGCAGTCTTCGATGCGGCCGCCATCGAGCAGGCCGCCACCCCGCACCTGGTCCTCGACACCGTCCGCGATGCGCTGATCGCCCACGCCCACGGCCGCACCACCGTGCCGCCACCGCTGCACCTTCAGTTCCCCCACGTCGACGGCGACTGCCATGTCAAAGCGGGCTGGATCACCGGTGCGCCCGACTTCATCGTCAAGATCGCGACGGGCTTCTATCACAACCCCGCAGCCGGCCTGCCCTCCAACCACGGGCTGGTCTGTGTCGTCAGCGCCCGAACCGGCGAGGTCCAAGCGATCCTCGACGACCAGGGCCTCCTCACCGCCTGGCGCACCGCCGCCGCGGGTGCGCTGATCACCCACGCCATGGCCCGCCCCGGTGCGACGACCCTGGCCGTATTCGGCACCGGAGAACAGGCCCGGCTCCAGGCCGAATGGCTTGCCAGGCTCCGTCGGATCAGCACGGTCCTGGTCCACGGTCGCAGCGAGGACAAAGCCCGTGCGCTGTGCGAGGAGTTCAACGCGCGCGGGCAGCAAGCCCGGCCCGCCTCCGCCGAAGAAGCCGCGGGCGCCGACATGGTCATCACCACTACTCCTGCCACCGTCCCGGTCCTGAGCGCCGCCGACGTCCGACAGGGCGCACACGTCACCGGCATCGGCACCGACATGCCCCACAAGAACGAGCTCCCCCCTGCGCTCTTCGCCCGCGCGGCACTGATCGCAACCGACGACCACCAACAATGCGTGGACCACGGGGACTTCGGCCGTGCAGTCCTCGACGGATCGGTCACGTCCACCAGCGACACCCCCATCGGTCTCCTGCTCGAAAAGCCTGTCGAGCGGCCGGACGACGCGATCACCGTCGCAGACCTGACCGGCGTCGGCGCACTCGACGCAGCTCTCGCCTCAGCGGTCCTGCGCGAACTGACGCAGTAGACACACGTGCGCGCCGCCCGCGGACCCGGGCCATGCCGGTGGCGAGCAGCTCGCGCACCCCTCTTGGCGCCGACCACCACCATCGACCCGGGACGTAATTCCAGGGATGTATGCCCCGGCGCCGGACGCGGACCCACGGGGTGATGGCAGACGCGCCCGCCATCCATAGCGTTGACTCATCGGCCCGCGACGGGTCTGTTGTGATGAGACACCGACAGAAGGAATCAGGAATTCGGTGAAACGCATATCTCTGGTGGGTGCTGCCGTTGCCATGGCTCTGGCAGGAACGTTCTGTACCGCGACCGCCCATGCCGGCACCCGGGCGGTACAACCTCCCGAGGCCGCTCTCGTGTTGCCCGAGCCATCCGGGCACCATCCGGTCGGGAGGGCCACTGTTCACCTGAAGGACGAGGGCCGCCCCGATCCGTGGGTTCCCTCGGGTGACCGCGAGTTAATGGTCTCCCTCTGGTATCCAGCCATGAGGCCCTCGGACACGCCCGCGCCCTACATGACACCCGAAGAGTCCAGGCAGTACATCGAGTCCAGCGGACTGGACCTGCCACCAGGCGTATTGAGCAAAGTGGCGACCCATTCCACCGCTGACGCGTCACCGTTGAAGGTACGGGGCGGGCTGCCCCTCGTCGTGCTGTCGCCAGGCTTCGGAATGCCGCGCGCCACCCTCACCGGGCTTGCCGAGGAGCTCGCCAGCCGTGGCTTCGCCGTCGCCGGGATCGGACACAACTACGAGGCAAACGGCATCTCGTTCCCCGACGGGCACACGACCCCCTGCGTGGCGTGCGAGAACACGGACTACCCCAAGGTCGGCGCCGTCCGCGCCGAGGACGTCTCGTTCGCGCTCGACGAACTCACCGGAGAGCGACCGGCATGGAACGGAGGCACGCTCATCGACACCGATCGCATCGCCATGGTCGGGCATTCGGCCGGCGGTTTCAGCACGATTCCGGCCATGCTGCGCGACCCGCGCATCAAGGCGGGGGTCAACATGGACGGCAATTTCCGCTTCCCCAATGACACCCCTCTGAACCGGGCGGTCCTGATGCTGGGCAAGCCCAGCCATGTACCCGCGGGCGCCGACCCGACGTGGGACGAGACCTGGACCGAACTGACGGGATGGAAACGCTGGTTGAGCGTCGACGACACCGAGCACCTCTCCTTCACCGACCTGGCGCCCCTGGCCAAACAGCTCGGCATGCCTCTCCAAGCCCTGGACGGTGATCGCATCGACGCCATCACTCGGGCCTATGTCGCCGCGTTCGTCGACACGCACCTACGCGGCAGGAACACGCCGCTGCTGGACGG
>NZ_JBSGZO010000456.1:0-6672 GCF_053611045.1 Streptomyces sp. NPDC054841
CGTCCCGGCCGGTCCGGCTGGGCCGCGTTCGTCCTGCTGACCGCGCCGATGGTGATCGGCCTCGGCCTCTTCAAGTACGTCGCGATCGGCTGGAGCTTCCTGCTCAGCTTCAGCGACGCGCGCGGCACCATCGCCCTCGGGCACTGGGTCGGACTCGAGAACTACCGCCGGCTCCTGTCCGACCAGGCGTTCCGCGACTCCCTCCTCCAGATCCTGCTGTTCACCGCCTTCATCGTGCCGCTCACCTTCGCCGCCTCGCTCGGTCTCGCCCTGCTGGTCCACCGGATCAGACGGGGCCGGGCCCTGTTTCGTACCACCTTCCTCATCCCGGCGGCCGTCTCGTATGTCGCCGCGTCACTGCTGTGGAAGATGTCCCTGTTCAACGGCCTCCCGGCGGGCATCGCCAACACGATCGGAGGATGGTTCGGAGCGGAGCCCGTCCCCTGGCTCCAGTCCACCTCGCCGCCGCTCTACTGGGTCGCACTCGTCACCCTGCGGCTCTGGCTCCAGGTCGGCTTCTACATGGTGCTGTTCCTCGCCGGACTCCAGGCCATTCCCAAGGAGTTGTACGAGGCCGCCGCACTCGACGGCGCCACCGGCCGGCGGCTCCTGACGAGGATCACCCTGCCGATGCTGCGCAACACCTCCGTCGCCGTACTGATGCTGCTGTTCATCGCCGCCTTCCAGGCCTTCGACGAGTTCTACAACCTGTTCAACAGCGGCCTCTCCGGAACGGGCACCGCCCCCGTACAGACACCGCTGGTCCACCTCTACAACACCGCCATGGGCAGCCAGAACTACGGCATCGGCTCGGCCGGAGCCTTCGTGCTCACCGCCCTCATCGTCGGAGTGACGCTGCTCCAGGGCCGGTTCACCGGATTCGGCAGGAGCGGAGAATGAGACGCGCATGATCACCCTGCCCGGACTGTCCCGATCCGTGCGCCTCCTCGCACGCGGTCTGCTCGTCGGCCTCCTGACCACGGCCTTCCTCGCGCCTTTCTACCTGATGCTCCGCAACGCGCTCATGGACTCGCAGAGCCTGACGGCGCCGGAGTGGACATGGTGGCCCTCGACGATGCACTTCGAGAACTTCACCGCCCTCTTCGGCGACCCCGCCGTCTCCATGGGCCGGGCCCTCGGCAACTCCCTGCTCATCGCCGCCGTCACCGCGCCCGTCTCCACCCTCCTCGCATCCGCCGCCGGCTACGCCCTGGCCCGGATCCCGGTCCCGGGACGCGGCCTGGTGCTCGCCCTGATCGTGGCCACCCTGATGATCCCCGGCTCGGTCACCTTCGTCCCGACGTTCGTCGTCGTCGGCTCCATGGGCGGCGTCAACACCCTGTGGGGCATCATCGTGCCCGGTCTCTTCAACCCGTTCGCGGTCCTGCTCTTCCGCAACTTCTACCTGCAGTTCCCCAGCGAGATCGAGGAGGCTGGCCGGCTCGACGGCCTCGGCTGGCTCGGCCTGTACCGCCGGATCGCCCTGCCGAGCTCCGGAGCCATGCTGGCCTCGCTCGGGGCCCTGTCCTTCATCGACAGCTGGAACTCCTTCCTGTGGCCGCTGGTCATCGGACAGGACCCGTCCGCCTGGACCGCGCAGATCGCACTGTCCACCTTCCTCACCTCGCAGACCGTCAATCTGCCCGGTCTCTTCGCCGGTGCCGTCGTCACCATCACGCCCCTGGCCGTCATGTTCCTCGTCGCCCAGCGGTACATCGTCGAAGGCATCGCCACCAGCGGCCTCAAGGGCTGACCCGCACACCGCACGTTCCCGCACCATGCACAAGGCAGGCACACCTCCCACACCCATAAGGAGCCTCCGTGGCACCCCGTTTCACCCCGCTCCGACGCGCGGCCGCAGGCCTCGCCACCTCGTCCGCGCTCCTCCTCGGCACCCTCACCCCCCACGCCGCCGCGGCGGACACCGGGACGGCGCCGCCCCCGGCCCTCACCGGCGCACAGCTCGCCGCCTCGTGGACCGCCCCGCTGTCGACCCGGGACCGGTACGTCGTCGACGCCGACGGCGACCGGTTCAAGCTCAAGTCCGGAAACTGGGCCGGCGCGCAGGGCACCTGGCAGGGCAGCGGCGACGTCGGCGACGTGGCCAACCACCAGGCCAGGCAGATGTCGCACAACATTCCGCTCGGCCTGGACAGGAAGCCGATGGCCCAGATCCTGGCCGACTTCCACGCCCTGGGCCTGAACAGCATCCGGCTGCCGTTCGCCAACGCACTGATCCACGACACGAGCGTCGTCCCGGACTCGGCCGTCGCCGCCAACCCGCAGCTCAAGGGCAAGACCCCGTTGCAGGTGCTCGACGCCGTCGTCGGGGCCCTGACCACCGACGGCTTCGCCGTCATCCTCAACAACCACACCACCAGCTACCGCTTCTGCTGCGGCCTGGACGGCAACGAGCGCTGGAACAGCGGCCAGTCGACCCAGCAGTGGATCGACGACTGGGTGTTCATGGCGAAGCGCTACCAGGCCGACAAGCGGGTCGTCGGAGCCGACCTGCGCAACGAGGTCCGCCGCGACACCTGGAACGACCCCAACTGGGGCTGGGGCAACGACCACGATCTCAACAAGGCCATGGAAGCGGCCGGCAACAAGATCCTGCAGGCCAACCCGGACATGCTCGTCATCATGGAGGGCATCAACTGGCAGGGCATACCCACCGACCTGACCCCCCATGGCCGCCCGACGCTCACCCCGGTCGCCACCTTGTCCAACACGCTGATCCGCTCCGACAAACTCGTCTACGCAGCCCACTTCTACGGCTACACGGGCCCGAACCACACCGGCGCCACCGGCACGGGCGAGACACACGACCCGCGCTACGAGGAGCTCACCCCCGCACAGCTCGCGCAGGTCGTCGACGACCAGGCCCTGTTCGTCACCCGGTCCGGCCAGCACTTCACCGCACCCGTGTGGATCAGCGAGTTCGGCGCCGCCGGCCGTGGGGACATCGACGCCAAGGAACGCGCCTGGTTCGCCAACTTCACCGACATCCTGGTGAGGAACGACACCGACTTCGCCATCTGGCCCCTGGTCGGCTGGACCGACACGAACGGCACGCCGCAGGACAACTGGGCCATGGTCAACTACAGCGCGAACGGCACGCGGCTCGGTGTCATGGATGCCGGCGACTGGCGCGCCACCGACTGGAACAAGCTCGTCAACGCCCCCGGCAGGACCGGCCGGATCGCCCCGGCCCCGCGCTGGAACATGCTCAATCTGGACTACGCGGACTACAACGTCTCCGCCACCATGCTCGCGAAGGCGGACTGGTCCCCGGGCAACCGCAAGGGCAACTGCCCGGACAGCCAGCGCGTGACCGGACTCGCCCGGAGCAGCGGCCGGGGCCTGTGCACCGACGCCGGGCAGCCGGCGAAGGCGAGCGGCCCCTGGACCGTCGTCACCGACGAGCGGTACGTGACCGGAGGCGACTGGGCGAGCGGCTACAACAAGCTCCAGTGCCCCGGCCGCAGCTTCGCCGTCGGCTACAGCATGCGCGGCAGCGCCATGGCGGCCCTCCTGTGCGCGCCCGCGACCGCCGCCCTCCCCACCACCGGCCGCGTCCTCTGGTTCGACCACGGCGACAACCGGCCCGCGACCGGAGGATCGACCGCCAGCGACTGGGCGCCGGGCAAGTACAAGGGCCAGTGCGCCGACGACGAGTACCTCGCCGGCGTCGCCTTCACCTGGAAGTGGAACCACGGCGGCGTCCCCGACGCCCTGCTGTGCCGCCCCCTCGCCTGAACCGCTCCATCGACTTCCGAAGCACCGCTCGACTCCGGCCGGCCGCCTGATTCCGGGTGGCCGGCCCGGCCTCCCCTTCCCGAGGAGCACCACCGCCATGCCCCGACTGGAGATCGCCGACGACGGATTCCGTCTCGACGACCGCCCGTTCCGCATCATCTCCGGAGCCCTGCACTACTTCCGGGTCCACCCGGAGCAGTGGGCCGACCGCCTCCGCAAGGCACGAATCCTCGGCCTCAACACGGTCGAGACGTACGTGCCGTGGAACCTGCACGCCCCGCGCCGGGGTGAGTTCCACCTCGACGGCGCCCTCGACCTGCCCCGATTCCTCGACACCGCGGCCGCCGAAGGACTCCACGTCCTCCTCCGCCCCGGCCCGTACATCTGCGCGGAATGGGAGGGCGGCGGTCTGCCCTCCTGGCTGCTCACGGAGGACGACATCGTCCTGCGCAGCCGCGACCCCCGCTTCCTGCGTGCCGTCGACGAGTACCTCGGCGCCCTCCTGCCGCCGCTCCACCGCTACCTCGGCAGCAGCGGCGGGCCCGTCCTCGCGGTCCAGGTGGAGAACGAGTACGGCGCGTACGGCGACGACACCGCATACCTGGCCGAGATCGCAGCCATGCTGCGCCGCCACGGCGTCGACGTACCGCTCTTCACCTGCGACCAGCCCTCCGACCTCGTCCGGGGCAGTCTCGACGGCGTCCTGGCCACCGCAAACTTCGGCAGCCGGACCACCGCCGGGCTCGCCGCGCTGCGGGAGCACCAGCCCAAGGGCCCCCTGATGTGCGCGGAGTTCTGGATCGGCTGGTTCGACCGCTGGGGCGGGATCCACGCCCGCCGCGACGCGGCCGACGCCGCCGCCGAGCTCGACCTTCTCCTCGCCGCCGGCGCCTCCGTCAACATCTACATGTTCCACGGCGGCACCAATTTCGGATTCACCAACGGCGCCAACGACAAGGGCACCTACCGGCCCACCGTCACCTCCTACGACTACGACGCGCTCCTCGACGAAGCGGGCGATCCCACGCCCAAGTACGCTGCATTCCGCGAGGTCATCGCCCGCTACGCGCCGGTGCCCGACGACCCGCCGCCCCTCGCCGGACCGAAAGCCGCGTACGGTTCGCTCGAACTCACCCGTGCGGCGGGCCTGCTGGACCAGGCCGACGCACTCGGCACCCCGGTGACCGCCGACCGGCCGCTGACCATGGAGGAGCTCGGCCACTCGTTCGGGTTCGTCCTCCACGAGACCGACCTGGCCACGCCCGGACCGGTGCTCCTGCACGCCGAGCACGTCCACGACCGCGCCCAGGTCTTCGTCGACGGGCAACCGGTCGGCGTCCTGGAACGGGAGAACCACGAACACGCCCTCGCCTTCACCGTGCCCCGCCCCGGAGCCCGGCTCGCCGTCCTGGTGGAGAACCAGGGCCGGGTCAACTACGGACAAGGGCTCCACGACCGCAAGGGCCTGATCGGCCCCACCACGCTCAACCGGACCGCGCCCACCGTCTGGCACAGCCGCGCCCTGCCCCTGGACCACCTGGACGCCCTCGATCACCGGCCCTTCGACCCCGCGCGTCCGCCGGTCGGGCCGGCCTTCCACCGCGGCACCTTCACCGTGGAAGAACCCGCGGACACGTTCCTCCATCTCGATGGCTGGACGAAGGGCCTCGCCTGGATCAACGGCTTTCCCCTGGGCCGATACTGGTCCCGGGGACCCCAGACCAGCCTGTACGTCCCCGGCCCCGTCCTCAGGCCCGGAGCCAACGAGGTCACCGTCCTCGAACTCCACGCCGCCACGACGCGCCACGTCCACCTGCGCGACACACCCGACCTCGGAGCCACCGAGGAGTGAACCGCCGGCCCGGCACCCCCCGCCTCGGACCCCCAGGGAGCCTCTGGTCCACGTGGGGTGATCAGGTGCCGGACCGGAAACGGGTGCCGGTGTAGGGGCGAACATCGATGACCGTCATACCCGCCGCGTGGGCCGCCTCGATGCCCTCGTCGCTGTCCTCGTAGACCGTACAGCGCGAGGGATGGGCCGCGAGGAGCTCGGCCGCACGCAGGAAGATGTCGGGTGCGGGCTTGCCCCGGTCGACGTCGTCACGGGTCACCAGGGTGTCGAAGTGCTCGCTGAACGGCTGGTGGCGCAGGGTCTCCTCGATGACGCGGCGCGCGCCGCCGGACGCCACCGCCATGGGGACCCGGCCGTGCATGGCCTCGACGACCTGCAGCACCTCCCGCTGCGGTCGCACGGTGTGGGCCTCCTCGAGGAACATCTCGTCGCGGTCGGCGACGAGTTGCTGCACGGGGCGGGACAGCGTGAGGGCGCGCTCGTCGACCAGGGTGCGGATCATCTCCGCTGACGAGAGGCCCGTGCGGGCGTCGAACCACTCCTGTTCCAGGGCCACGCCTTCCGGGGCCAGGACGGCTGCCATGGCCCGGTAGTTGGCGTACTGGCTGTCGACGAGGGTGCCGTCCCAGTCGAAGAGCAGGCAGTTGGCGTGGCGGGGGGCAAGGTCGGGGTGCATGCGAAAGGTGCCTTCTGGGTGTGGGCCCGACGCGGGACCCGCCGGTGTACGCCGGGTCGGTTCGGGTCGGTTCGGTTCGGGTCGGTTCGGTTCGGGTCGGGCGAGCCGAGCCGGGTCGGGTCGGGCCGTGGCGGGTTCTGTGATCAGGCTGAGCAGGGTCTGAGCGGAGCGGGTCGGAGGTGGCGGAGGGCATTCAGTCGGCAGCGTGCACGGCGGCCGCCGGCCGCGCGGACGTCACCAGTGGCCTACCCCGTGTCTCGGGCATCCAGCGGGCCAGCGCCAGCGCCGACGCGCCCGTGACCGCCGCGTACAGGGCGAACGTGCCGGCCAGCGACAGCTGCTGGACCAGCGGGAGGAACGTGGTGGCGACCACGAAGTCCGCCGC
>NZ_JBSGZO010000457.1:0-6642 GCF_053611045.1 Streptomyces sp. NPDC054841
CCCGAATACGCCCAGTATGAGGACGACCCTCCGCCTTGCGATGCACCGCATCTGACGCCGCGCGCTGATCCACCGGGGATTACGGGACAGCCCTTTGCCGCAAGCCCCCCGGTGCGCTATAAGTTGAGAGTGGCAAGGAGCGGGATCTCCTTGCCTTTGCTTTTTGTCGTCCGCTGTGGACGGACAGCCTCCTCGCGAGGCGGCGGCGCGGCGCATACGGCGGTGGCGTCAGCCCAGAATCCTCATGGGCCCTTGCCGATCGTTCAGGCAGTCAGGTTTCCTCAAGGAGATCTTTGCAGCCCCGTATACGGGCATGGAAAAGTAACCTATGAGCATGGACGAGGAGCAGCTCCAGGACGCCACAGTCGGTGACATGCAGCCGCCCTACCGAAGAATCGTGATCGCCGACTATGATCCCGCGTGGCCCGCGTGGTTCGAGCGGGCGGCGGAGCAGATCCACGGCGCTCTTGGCGAGGCGGTTCTGCAGATCGACCACGTCGGTTCGACCTCGGTCCCGGGAATGCCGGCCAAACCGCTCATCGACATCAGCCTCGTCGTCGCGGACACGGTCCAAGAGGCAGCTTACGTCCCCCAGTTGGAGACCGCCGGATACGTCCTGTGCATCCGTGAGCCGGACTGGTACGAGCACCGGATGCTGCGTGGGCTCAACCCGCCGGTGAACCTCCACGTATTCCCGCAGGGCTGCGAAGAGGTCGACCGAATGCTCGCCTTCCGCGACTGGCTGCGCATAAACGACTCCGATCGTGAGCTCTACGCTCGGACGAAGCGCGAGCTCGCAGCGAAGAACTGGAAGTACGTGCAGAACTACGCTGACGCGAAGTCCGAGGTCGTGAGGGAGATCCTCCTCAGAGCCCAGCGGGCGTGAAACTCGTGGGGAGGGCGAGCGTAAGCCGTGAGGGTGACGAGGGAGCGGCCGCTGGGGTGAAGTCGCCTCACACCTGGAGGCCCGGACCTCCCCGGCCTCGCGATTCACCCGTTCGGAGCGTTTGAGTGGCCACTTGAATGACGTGGGCTTCTCATTGAGCTGGACCGCAACGCCGTGCGAGTGGGAGGTGGCCGATGTACAACATGTGCGCCGAACACATAGCGACGATGACCGGCACCGGGCTCCTGTGGCATGCCCTGGACGGCGACGGCAACGCCCTGTGCGCTCGGATATTCATCGGCAAAGCGCCGTCGGCACAAGACGGGCTGTGCGACCGTGAGGACTACTGCCACAGCTGTATGGACGCCCTCGCCGATGCGGTTCGGACTTATCCTGTCGCAACGGACTCACGCACTCCGACCGACGGCGCCGTGCAGCAGAACACCGGCATCGTTGCCCCGAGTCCGGAAAGTCATCCCCATGGGCAATGACACCTCCCGGAAGCCGAAGCGGTCGCGGCTCATCGCACGCTGGCGCGAATCGGCAAGCCACCACCTCACTCCCACGAAGAGATCACTGATCGTGACGTGGGTCGCCTTCGGCGTCACTTGGGGAACCGTACGGATCATCACCCACGGCATCCGCGGTGGATGGCTGCCCTGGGGCAACATCTCCGCCGGCGGCCAGCACCTGCACCACTACAACCTCGGCATCGGCACCCTCGCCGGCATCGGCCTCATCGCCGTACGCGGCGACGAGCGCGCCGTGGGCCACCCCGCCATCGCCGCCGCCTACGGCGCGGGAACCGCCCTCATCGCCGACGAGTTCGCCCTGCTCCTCGATCTGCAGGACGTCTACTGGGCCGAGCAAGGGCGCCTCAGCGTGGATGTCTCCCTCGGCATCCTCTCCGCACTCGGCGCGTACCTGACCGCCATACCGTTCTGGCACGAGTGCGCTCGGGTGACCCGCCGCCACGTCGTCTTTGCCGCCAAGCGGGCGCGCAGCCGGCAGTCCTGACCGGTCGCGCCGGTGTGCTGCTGGTGGCTTCGGGGGCCGATGGCGCGGGTGGTCAGAGCCGATGGACAGGTGAGGGCGTCTGGGTCCAGTGCCAGTTGACGGGCGCCCACTTGCCGTTGGCCACGGCCGAGGCGTTCTTGTCGTCGTGGGACGGGCAGCACAGCGCGCTCGCCAGCAACTCACCGTCCGCGGAGTACCGGGTGATGATCCGAAACCCGAAGTTGATTGTCGCCGGGTCCTGTTCGTCGTCGGCCACTCCGTAGGTGTACCGGTGCACCCCGTACAGCGCGTACACGTCACCGTTCGGTGCGGCCGCGACATCGTAGGCCTGGACACCCCAGCCCTTGGAGTAGAGCGCGGTCAAGTCGATGCGGTGGAGGTCCACCAGCGTGCCCGGCAGGGCCAGCGGAAGCGTCTGGATCACGCTGCCATTCTGCGTGCCGGCACTGACAGTTGGCGTGCCGGACGCATCCGGCCGCCGGACTGTCGACGGGGGATCCGCACACGTCGGTCCGGGGACGGCACTCACCGGAGTCATCACATGGGGAGCGAGAGCAGGCGTACCGCTCCAACAGGCCAATTCGCACCGCCGCGCAGTGGGGTCCACATGGTACGCAGCGGCATGATCACGAATCCGTCGGGTTGTTCGACGTGAACATCCTGCTCAAGCGTTTGCCAGCCGAGTCGCTGGTAGAGCGGCACGAGGGGTGGTCGGCAGAAGAGAATCGCGTGCTGCGGCCCCATCGTCCGTGCGTGGTCCAGGGCCGCCGATACGACCAACCGCGCCAGTCCGTGCCCCCGCATATCCGGGGCGACAGCCACCCCGCCGACGCCCACCACCTGTGTGCCGACCCCGCCGATCGATATGGGTAGCTGCAGCAGACCGGCGTGTGCGACAAGGCGGCCCTGGTGCCTGATACCGAAATGATCCTTCTTGGGCAGCCACGTCAACTCGGCGTCTGCGACGCCGAAGGGATCCGCACTGTCGCCGAGGATTTCGATCTGGTCGGTCTTCGCATAGTCCGCGAGCCGCACCACGGTTGGCAATGTGGAGGATGGACGATCAGTCATCTCACCATGATCCTCTTTGTGTCGGCTCCTCGCCAACTGAACACTCAGGGTGGCCGACTGAGGGCGGGTGAGGCAGGTCTCGGCTGAGGGATCTTGAAATGAGCGAGAGCCTTCCGGCCTGGGTGTGGATTGCGATATCTACGCCCGGCGACGGGAAGGCCCTCGTGCCCTACCGGAACTTCGTTACCGCCGCCCGCCGAACTCCCAGTCGTGGACCTCGATTTCGGCGTACCGGTCCGGGGTCAGGACGGCGCGTGCCGTGTCGGGGTCCGCGGCCCGGACCAGCGCCGCCGTACCCAGCCAGGTGGTGTCGTCGTCGGACAGCAGCGGCCCGTACGCGATCAGCTCGTCCCGGTCGGGCGGGACGTCGAGGTCGGCGGCCTGCCCCGAGCCGAGGCCGAGCACCAGATACCGGTTGCCGCCAGTCCGGCCACCAGGGAAGTCCCACATCGTGCGCCCCAGCACGTTGCGCCACCGGCGCAGCAGCACGTCCCGGTACACGCCGGCCTGGTAGTTGGGCTCGTCGAAGGCGAACGCGCGGGCGGCAGCGGGATCTGGCAGGTCGACGATGTGCACGCTGCCGGTGGGCGTATCGCCGTCGCCGGCGAAGGTCGGGCCGCGAGCGATCATCTCCGCCGCATACCCGTCCATGTAGGACCAGTGGTCTTCCAGCAGTTCGTCGCGCAACTCGACGGAGCCGGGCCGATCGCGGTGGTAACAGAAGAACTCCATACCCACAGACTCTCCCCCAACATTCGGCGGCATCTCAACAGGCTTTGGCAACGATGACCGCACGCTCTCAACGCGGCGGCGTTCCGTCGGACGGCGCAGCCTTCACGGAAGCACGGCCGCGTACCGACGACATCGGCCTGGAGACCATCGGCCCATCCAGTACGCGAAGGAGTTCCGCGGTAAAGCTCGGCAGGACCTGGCCCCCCGCCCGCGCGCGCGACGGGGCCGGACATGATCTGATGGTACCGGGGGCCGTTCCCAGTAGTACCCGGGAGAGGTCCGGATGAGCACTTACCGAGCTGCTCAGGTGGCCGCCGCCGGCGGTCCGTTGGCGATCGTCGAGCGTGAGGCCCCGAAGCCGGGCCCCGGCCACGTGCGGATCGCCGTGGACGCCTGCGGGATCTGCCACAGCGACGCCTTCTTTGTCGGCGCTCTGTTGCCGGGGGTCCGGTTTCCGCTGGTCCCCGGGCATGAGATCGCCGGGCGCATCGACGAACTCGGCGAGGAGACGCAAAGCCGCGGCTGGCAGGTCGGCGACCGGGTGGCGGTGGGCTGGTTCGGCGGCAGCTGCGGCCACTGCACGCCCTGCAGACAGGGCGACTTCATTGTGTGCGAGAACCTGAAGGTCCCCGGATGGGCATACGACGGAGGCTTCGCCGAGACGGTGATCGCACCGGCCGACGCCCTGGCCCGGATCCCCGACACGCTCGAGGCGACCGACGCGGCACCTATGGCCTGTGCCGGGGTGACGACGTACAACGGCCTGCGACGCAGCTCCGCACGGCCCGGCGACCTGGTCGCCGTCCTCGGCATCGGGGGCCTCGGCCACCTGGGCGTGCAGTACGCGGCCGCCATGGGCTTCGAGACCGTAGCCATCGCCCGCGGCGCCGACAAGGCCGACTTCGCCAGACAGCTCGGTGCGCACCACTACATCGACAGCACCGCGGACACCTCCGTCGCCGACGCGCTGAAGTCCCTCGGCGGCGCCAAGGCCGTTCTGGCCACCGCCGCCAACTCCAAGGCCATCACGGCGACGGTGGACGGGCTGTCCCACCGCGGCGAGCTGGTGGTCATCGGCGCGGACGCCGAGCCGCTGGGAATCAGCCCGACCCAACTGCTCATGGGCGGCTTGGTCGTTCGCGGGCACCCGTCCGGCAGCGCGCAGGACGTGCAGGACACCATGGCGTTCAGTGCCCTGCACGGAATCCGCCCGACGATCGAAATCGTGCCGCTGGACCAGGCCGACGAGGCCTACCAGAAGATGATGTCCGGCGCCGCCCGCTTCCGGATGGTGCTCACGCCCCGCTGACCCTGACGGTTCGATCTCACCCGCGGCGACCACCGCCCGCCAGGTGCAGGAAACCCGTTCGCTGACGACAAGCCAGGATCGGCTGCGCGCACGGTGTGTTCCTTGAGACTCCGCGGTGACCGTGAACGGGGTCGGGGTCGGGTGAACGGCGGTGCGGCGATGCGGCGGTGCGGCGGTGCGGCGGTGCGGCGGTGCGATCAAGTGTCGAGGTCGGCCTTGCCCGGGTCGTTGGGGTGGGACTCCAGGGCCGTGATCACGGGAGTCATCCACGACCAGAGCGGCAGGGTGGCGAGCACCTTCTCGCGCAGCTCGTCCTCGTCGGCGGCGCGCCACACACCGATGCTGCGCAGCTCACCCACCGGGCGCCCCAGCCGCACCAGGCGACCGGCGGCAGCCAGCTCCCTGGCCCGTACGGCTTCCGCGGCGCGGCGGCGGTCGACCTCGGCCGGGTCGGTGCCCTCGGGGATGGTGGTGGTGAGCTCGACCAGGAACTCCTTCATGACCCTTCTCCTTCTCTGCGGGGCGCTCGGGAGCGCGGGGCGTCTTCAGGTGCGGGTTGCAGGAGTACGACCAGGCGGTTGTGGGCGCATGGCGGTGCTTGTGTGTGGCGACCACAGTCGCAGGCAAACCGACCGGCCGTCCGTGTTGATGACGTCCAGGAAACGTTGTCGACGCTGACGTATTCCGTGGGCGCCCCGTACGTACGCGGCAGGGGGCTCGGTTGGCCCCTGGCTCTGAGCCGGGCCTGCCGGATCACTGCGTGACCTGAACCCTTTGAAGTTTCTCGACCGGTCGTCTACCTTTATAGGTGACCGGTCAGCTAGTTCTCGGTCGACACTCCCATCCCCGTCGAAAAGGTCATCATGAGCACGCAGGATCAGAAGGTCGCTGTCATCACCGGTGCGTCGCAGGGCATCGGAGCCGGGCTTGTCACCGCCTACCGCAAGCTGGGCTACGCCGTCGTTGCCACCTCCCGCAGCATTGCCGAGTCGCAGGACGCGGACGTCCTCACCGTCCAGGGCGACATCTCCGACCGCGCCACTGCAGAGCGCGTCATCGCTGCGGGCGTCGAGCGATTCGGCCGCATCGACACACTGGTCAACAACGCAGGAATCTTCATCGCCAAGCCGTTCACCGACTACACCGAGGACGATTACGACGCGGTGCTCGGCGTGAACATGGACGGCTTCTTCCGTATCACCCAGCTCGCGGTCGAGCGCATGCTCGAGCAGGGCGGCGGTCACATCGTGCAGATCACGAGCAGCCTGGGCGACCAGCCCGACTCCAACGTGACCTCCGTACTCGCCTCGTTGACCAAGGGTGGCCTGCAGTCCGCCACCAGGGCGCTGGCCATTGAGTACGCCACGCGCGGCATCCGATCCAACGCCGTCGCCCTGGGCATCATCAAGACCCCCATGCACTCCGAGGAGTTCCACGAGACGCTGGCCGGCCTGCACCCGGTCGGCCGGATGGGTGAGGTGAGCGACATCGTCGACGCGGTGACCTACCTCGAGAATGCCCCGTTCGTCACCGGCGTCGCCCTCCCCGTCGACGGCGGCCAGGCCGCCGGTGGCTGTAACCCGGGGCCGCCAGCCGCCGGTCGGCGGCCGGCGTGCGTACCAGTGCG
>NZ_JBSGZO010000458.1:0-6614 GCF_053611045.1 Streptomyces sp. NPDC054841
CGCGGTCGCCGTACTCGCCGCCGGCGGCCGGTTCGGTGAGAACGCCCTTCTGGACGCCGACGCCAGGTGGGACTGCACCGCCACTGCCGAGACCGCCGGCACCCTGCTCACCCTGTCCCGCGCCGACTTCGCCGCCGTGCTGTCCGCGGCGCCGAGCCTCCGGGCCCACGTTCAGCAGTTCAGCTCGCTTCCCCGGCAGCGGCAGAACCGTCACGGAGAGGCCGAGATCGCCATGTCGGCCGGCCATACCGGCGAAGTCGACCTGCCGGGCGCCTTCGTCGACTACGAACTCAACCCGCGCGAGTACGAACTCTCCGTCGCGCAGACCGTTCTGCGGGTCCACACGAGGGTGGCCGACCTCTACAACGGGCCGATGAACCAGACCGAGGAGCAGCTCAGGCTCACCATCGAGGCGCTGCGTGAGCGCCAGGAGCACGAGCTGATCAACAACCGGGAGTTCGGCCTGCTCCACAACGCCGACTTCAAGCAGCGGATCCAGACCCACTCAGGCCCGCCCACCCCGGACGACCTCGACGAACTGCTCTGCCGCCGCCGCGGCACCAAGTTCTTCCTCGCCCACCCCAGGACGATCGCGGCGATCGGGCGTGAGTTCAACGCCCGCGGGCTCTATCCGGACCACGTCGACGTCGGCGGGCAGCAGGTGCCGGCCTGGCGCCAGGTCCCGATCCTGCCCTGCAACAAGATCCCCATCAGCAAGGAGAGCACCAGCTCGATCCTCGCCATGCGAACCGGCGAGGACAACCAAGGCGTCATCGGTCTGCGTCGGACCGGCCTGCCGGAGGAGTACGAGCCGGGCCTGTCGGTGCGTTTCATGGGCGTCAGCGAGCAGGCGATCATCTCGTACCTGGTCACCACCTACTACTCCGCCGCCATCCTGGTGCCCAACGCGCTCGGCGTGCTGGAGGACGTGCAGATCGCCCGCAGGCGCGACTAGAGGATCCGTCCGGCGGCCACGACAGCCCAGACCCTCCCGCGCCGGGCGAGCATGCCCGGATCCGGGACGGCCCACCCACCTCACCAAGGAGCTACGGATGCCCGATCCTGGGCTTTCTCCTCTGCAGTCGAGCCTTCCTGCCGCTGCGGCCCGCTTCGGGGCCACTGTTCTCGCCGGCGCCCACGCCGCAGGTGCCGAAGCCGCCGCCGGCGCCCTGCCCGTCCTGCCTGCTCCGCCCGCTCCGCCTTCCGCCCCCGTCCCTGGCGCAAGAGCCGTGCCCGCAGACGTGTCCGTACCGGACGACGGCCCGGGTGGCGATCCGATCGCTCAGCACGTGCGGGAGGGCGCCGCCGCAGCGAGGCGACCGAGCCCTGTCCTGGAACGGATCCTGCGCGGCCCCAGTGGTCTGGGCACGGCGAGCCTGCGCCTGGTCCGGCGCGAGGAGCCGCCGGCGCATCCGGCGCCCGAGGCACCAGCGGAGGGCAAACCGATCCCGGGCCTCTACCACCACCCGGTGCCGGAGCCCGACCCGACGCGGGTGGAGGAGGTCAGTCGCAGGATCAAGGACTGGGCGGTGGACGAGGTCGAGCTGTACCCCGAGGAGTGGGAGGGCCAGTTCGACGGCTTCTCCACCGGGCGCTACATGGTTGCCTGCCATCCCGACGCTCCGACTGTCGACCACCTGATGATCGCTGCGCGGCTGATGGTCGCCGAGAACGCGGTCGACGACTGCTACTGCGAGGACCACGGAGGTTCGCCCATCGGCCTCGGCGGACGCCTCCTTCTGGCGCACACCGCCCTCGACCCCCTTCACGCGACGAGGGAATACCAGCCGCAGTGGGCGGAGTCGCTCCACGCGGACGCCCCGCGGCGCGCCTACCGCTCCGCCATGGAGTACTTGGTCCGACAGGCCACCCCCTCCCAGGCCGACCGGTTCCGGCACGACATGGCCCGTCTGCACCTGGGGTACCTCGCGGAGGCCGCCTGGGCCCAGACGGACCACACGCCCGAGGTGTGGGAGTACCTGGTGATGCGGCAGTTCAACAACTTCCGTCCATGCCCCACCATCACCGACACCGTCGGCGGCTACGAACTGCCGGCGGACCTGCATGCCCAGCCCGCCATGCAGCGTGTTCTCGCGCTCGCCGGGAACGCCAGCACCATCGTCAACGACCTGTACTCGTACACCAAGGAACTTGCCGGCCCCGGTCGGCACCTGAACCTGCCCGTGGTGATCGCCGAACGTGAGGGCATCGCCGACCGGGATGCCTATCTGAAGGCGGTCGAGGTCCACAACGACCTCATGCACGACTTCGAAGCCGAAGCCGCCGCTCTGGCCGCCGCCTGTCCCGTCCCGAGCGTGCTGCGCTTCCTCCGGGGAGTGGCCGTATGGGTCGACGGCAACCACTACTGGCACCAGACCAACACCTATCGATACAGCCTGCCCGATTTCTGGTAAGAAATGGAGTTCTCTGTGACCAGCACCGAGCTCACCACCATCAACGGCACCTCCGCGTTCGTCCCCGCTCCCGCGTCGCCCTACCAGGGTGACATCGCCCGTTACTGGGATCACGAGGCCAGGCCCGTGAACCTGCGACTCGGCGATGTCGACGGGCTTTACCATCACCACTACGGCATCGGCGACGTCGACCACGCCGCCCTCGGCGACGCAAGCGGCAGCGAGTACGAGAAGAAGCTGGTCGCCGAACTCCACCGTCTGGAGTCGGCGCAGGCCGAAGTCCTCCTGGACCACCTCGGCTCCATCGGGCGCGACGACACGCTCGTGGACGCCGGCTGCGGCCGGGGCGGTTCGATGGTCATGGCCCACCAGCGGTTCGGATGCAAGGTCGAGGGCGTCACCCTCTCGGCCAAGCAGGCCGATTTCGCGAACCAGCGCGCCCATGAACTGGGCATCGAGGACCATGTTCACGCCCGCGTATGCAACATGCTCGACACGCCCTTCGAGACGGGGCGGGCCGCTGCCTCGTGGAACAACGAGTCGAGCATGTACGTCGACCTGCACGACCTCTTCGCCGAGCACTCCCGCATCCTCGCGGTCGGCGGCAGCTACGTGACCATCACCGGCTGCTGGAACCCGCGCTACGGGCAGCCCTCGAAGTGGGTCTCCCAGATCAACGCGCACTTCGAGTGCAACATCCACTCCCGCCGGGAGTACCTGCGCGCCATGGCCGACAACCGTCTCGTACCGCAGACCATCATCGACCTGACTGCTGCGACCCTCCCCTACTGGGAGCTGCGGGCCACGTCTTCCCTGGTCACCGGCATCGAAGAGGCGTTCATCAACTCCTACAAGAACGGCTCCTTCCAGTACCTCCTGATTGCGGCCGACCGGATCTGACCGACCGCCGGCTGAAGGGGCCGGGCCCGTCAGCCGACGGACCTGGCCCCTTCGGGGCAGCGGCTCGTGGGGCGTCGCTCGACGCCGGACCTCAGTTCTCTCTGGTACCGCGTGGTCTCAAGGGCGCTCGCGCAGGATGGGCAGCAGTGCGTCGAGCACGGAGGCGTCCTCGATGGTCGCGGGGACCGGCTCGTCCCGGCCGTCGGCGATGCCACGCATTGTCTTGCGAAGGACCTTGCCGGAGCGGGTCTTCGGCAGTGCCGGGACGACTGCGACGTCGCGGAAGGCCGCGACGGGGCCGACGTCGCGCCGGACGGCCGCCACGAGTTCGGTGCGCAGCTGCTCCGGGTCCGGGTCCGCGCCGGACTTGAGCACGACGAGCCCGTAAGGCACCTGTCCCTTGAGAGGGTCGGGGACGCCGATCACGGCGCATTCGGCGACCGCGGGGTGGGTGGCCAGGGCGGCCTCGATGGCACCGGTCGACAGGCGGTGTCCGGCGACATTGATCACATCGTCGGTACGGCCCATGACGAAGAGGTAGCCGTCGTCGTCGAAGTAGCCGGAGTCGCCGGTGTGGTAGTAGCCGGGGAACCGGCTGAGGTAGGACTCCACGAACCGGTCGTCGTCGTTCCACAACGACTGGAGCGCGCCCGGGGGCAGCGGCAGCCGGATCGCGATCTCGCCCTCCCGGCCGGGCGGCAGCGGTCGTCCCTCGTCGTCCAGGATCTGCACGTCCCAGCCGGGGACGGGCACTGTGGCTGAACCCGGCTTGACAGACATCGCCTCCAGTCCACGTGGGTTGGCCGCGATCGGCCAGCCGGTCTCGGTCTGCCACCAGTGATCGGTGACCGGGACGCCGAGGGCCTGGGAGGCCCAGTGGTAGGTCTCCGGGTCCAGACGTTCGCCGGCGAGGAACAGCGAGGTCAGGGAGGTGGTGTCGTACTTGGAGAGCTCCGCGGCGGCCGGATCGGCCTTCTTGATCGCCCGGATCGCGGTCGGCGCGGTGAAGATCGCTTGCACGCCGTACTCCTGGACCACCCGCCAGAAGGCGCCCGCGTCAGGGGTACCGACGGGCTTGCCCTCGTAGACCACGGTCGTGGCGCCGACCAGCAGCGGGCCGTAGACGATGTAGCTGTGGCCGACGACCCAGCCGACATCCGAGACGGTCCAGAAGACGTCGCCGGCGTGGATGTCATAGATCGCGCCCATCGACCAGGCAAGCGCGACCGCGTGCCCGCCCGCGCTGCGCAGCACCCCCTTGGGGCGGCCGGTCGTGCCGGAGGTGTAGAGGATGTAGAGCGGATCGGTGGCCGCGACCGGGACCGGCTCCACGGGCTGCGCGCCGGGCACGACGTCGGCCCAGTCCAGATAGCCGGCGCCCAGATCGGCCCTGAGGGTCTCGCGCTGGAGCATCAGGGTGTGCTCGGGCCGGTGGGAACTGAGCGCAAGTGCCTCGTCCAGGATCGGCTGGTAGGCCACCACGCGGTTGGGCTCCAGCCCGCAGGAGGCGGCGATGACCAGTTTGGGACGGGCGTCCTCGATCCGGGTGGCGAGCTCCTTGGGCGCGAACCCGCCGAACACCACCGAGTGCACTGCTCCGATCCGGGCGCAGGCCAGCATCGCCATCACGGCCTCGGGGACCATCGGCATGTAGATGACGACCCGGTCGCCCCTGCCGACACCCAGTCCGGTCAGCGCACCGGCGAGACGTGCCACCTCGTCACGCAGTTCGCGGTAGCTGAACGACCGCTTCCCCGGGACCATCGCCGAGTCCCAGATCAGTGCCGTGCGCTCGCCGGCTCCGCTCGCGACATGCCGGTCCAGTGCGTTGGCGCAGGTGTTCAACTCGCCGTCCGGAAACCAGCGGTAGAACGGAGCATCACTGCTGTCGAGGGCACGCGACGGCGGCACCGTCCAGTCGACCAGTCGCGCCGCCTCCAGCCAGAAGCCTTCTGGATCGGTGAGGCTCCGGTGACGGCTCTCCCTGTAGGTTCCCACTGTCGTTCTCCTCTGATCTCGGCGCCGCCGCTGCATGAGGACCGCGGACGCAGTTCGCGTTCGAGTCCCGCCGGCGCCGGACATCGATGCCGGTTTCGGTTCTTGAAGCTGGTTCTAGCGGCCCGACGCCGTGACCGCACGGTCTTCGCGCCTGTGGCGAGTCCTGTGCTTACGCGCGCGACCTGGGGGCGGCTCTGCCGAATGGTACGCAGAGCCCTGCCAACACACGCGGCAATCCCGGACGGAGTTCCGGGCAGCCGGTCGCAGGGGCCGCCGCGCGTCATCGGTCCAGCCGAGGCACAGTATGACAGCGCGTCCGTTGCTCCGGCCCTGGTGCAGCGGCAACGGCGGTGGGCCCGCCGGCTTCGACAAGACGATCCACAAGCGTAGGAACGAGGTCGAGCGGACGATCAACAGGCTCAAGAACTTCCGTGCCGTGGCCACGAGGTTCGACGAGCGGGCCTACGTCTTCCACGGCACCGTCACCGTCGCCGCGATCTGGCTCTGGCTTCGTCCATGGTCCGCCGGACAGAACCTGACGGTGAGGCGCTCGAAAACCAGTGGAGCAGCGCCGTTGTGCGCCATTACCGTGCTGCTGAACCAAGTCGTCTGGTCAAGGACGTGCCGTTGTACACCCTGTGAGACCTCCCGAGCGCTGATTCGTCGCGCGTCGCACATGTGCGCCGCGCTTCTTTTTGCTGCGGACTTCTCACTGAAACCGGTGTACTTCTGTGCTCAACAACTGGGTGGTCGTGCCCACCTGCCTGCCGCTCGCTCTCCGCCGTTGCCACGCGTGCGCGTCCGAGCGCTTCCGGGCAAGCGGTAAGTTTCGCGTCAACGCAAACCACAAGCTCATCGACGCCTGGCTCCTCGTGCTCTGTACCGCTTGCGGGGAAACTGCAAAGCTCACGGTCCTGGAGCGGATGAATGTGCGCTCCGTACGACCTGAGCTGCTGGACCAGCTGCATGACAACGACCCTGGCCTGACAACTGAGCTGCTCCAGGATCCGGTCGTGCGGCGCCGTAATCGCATCGCCCTCGACTGGGACAACGCCTGGCGCCTCGACACCGGCGGATCGGATCACCTGGACCGCGAGGTGATCGACGTCTCGGTCCGCTTTGCGGCGCGGATCCCTGTCCGGCCGGTGCGACTGATCGCTGAAGGTTGCGGCCTTTCGCGGGCCGAGGCCGAGAGACTGATCACGGAGGGGAAACTCGTTTCGGCAGTCCGGCTGAGCGGCAAGCTCTCCGGCGACTTCACCTTCACGCTCAAGCGCTGAGCCCTCCCCGGGACCAGGGGCC
>NZ_JBSGZO010000459.1:0-6611 GCF_053611045.1 Streptomyces sp. NPDC054841
GGGGTACGCCGTACCCCCGCACAGCACGACAAGGTCAGCCTCTGCGGCGCGCCGCCTCGTACAGCACCACGCCGGCCGCGACGCCCGCGTTCAGGGACTCCGCTCCACCCGGCATCGGGATGCGGACGCGGAAGTCGCAGGTTTCGCCGACCAGGCGGGAGAGGCCCTTGCCCTCGCTGCCGACGACGATGACGACCGGGCCGTCGAGGGCGTCGAGCTCGCCGACCTCGACCTCGCCGTCCGCCGCGAGGCCGACGACGGTGATGCCGGCCTTCTGGTAGGCCTCCAGGGCGCGGGTCAGGTTGGTGGCGCGGGCGACCGGGGTACGGGCGGCGGTGCCCGCGGACGTCTTCCAGGCGCCGGCCGTCATGCCGGCGGCGCGGCGCTCGGGGACGACCACACCGTGGCCGCCGAAGGCCGCGACGGAGCGGACGACCGCGCCGAGGTTGCGCGGGTCGGTGACGCCGTCGAGGGCGACGATCAGCGGGTCCTCGCCGTCGTCGAAGGCGGCGGCCGCGAGGTCCTCCGGGTGCGCGTACTCGTAGGGCGGGACCTGAAGGACGAGCCCCTGGTGGTTGAGCCCGTTCGTCATCCGGTCCAGCTCGGCCCGCGGCGCCTCCATCAGGTGGATGTTGCCGCGCTGCCCGGCGAGCTGGAGCGCCTCGCGCACCCGCTCGTCGTTGTCGATGAACTGCTGGACGTACAGCGTCGTCGCGGGTACGCCGTCGCGCAGCGCCTCGAAGACGGGGTTGCGGCCGACGACCATCTCGGACGAGCCCTTGCCGCCGCGCCGGGCGACGGGGCGCCGCACGGCCTGCTTGGCCTTGGCGTTGGCGACACGGTTCTTCACATGGCCCTTGCGGGCCGAGGCAGGCGGCGTCGGGCCCTTGCCCTCGAGGCCGCGGCGTCGCTTGCCACCGCTGCCGACCGTCGCGCCCTTCTTGTTGGACGTACGGCGGTTCCTGCGCTGGCTGTTCCCGGCCATGACCTTCCTGTTCCTCTGGGTTTGCGATCCACATGCGGATGCGGGTCGCGTGTGTACGTAAGACAAAGTGTGCCGCCCGGACGGCCGGGCGGCACACTGTCGCTGGTCAGCGGGGTCCGAGTGTCCAGCGCGGGCCGTCCGGGCTGTCCTCGATGACGAGCCCTGACTGGTTGAGCTGGTCGCGGATCGCGTCCGCCGTGCCCCAGTCCTTGCGGGACCTGGCCGCCTCGCGCTGCTGGAGCACCAGCCGTACGAGGGTGTCGACGACGCCGTGGAGGTCCTCGCCGCGGTCGGCCTCGCCGGCCCAGTGCGGGTCGAGCGGGTCCAGGCCGAGGACGCCGAGCATGGCCCGCACCTCGGCAAGCCGGGCGACGGCCGCTTCCTTGTCGTCGGCGGCCAGGGCGCTGTTGCCCTGCCGGACCGCGGTGTGGACGATGGCGAGCGCCTGCGGCACACCCAGGTCGTCGTCCATGGCCTCGGCGAAGGCGAGCGGCACCTCGGCGGCGGGAGCGACCGCTTCCCCTGCCTTTTCGGTGACTCGCTGCACGAATCCCTCGATACGCGCGAACGCCGACTCGGCCTCGCGCAGGGCCTCCTCGCTGTACTCGATCATCGAGCGGTAGTGCGGGGTGCCCAGGTAGTAGCGCAGCACGATCGGCCGCCAGTGCTTGACCATCTCGCTGACGAGCACCGAGTTGCCGAGCGACTTCGACATCTTCTCGCCGCTCATCGTCACCCAGGCGTTGTGCACCCAGTACGAGGCGAAGTCGTCACCGAACGCCTTGGCCTGCGCGATCTCGTTCTCGTGGTGCGGGAAGACCAGGTCCAGGCCGCCGCCGTGGATGTCGAAGGCGGAGCCCAGGTACTTGTGCGCCATGGCCGAGCACTCCAGGTGCCAGCCCGGGCGCCCCCGCCCCCACGGCGTTTCCCAGGACGGCTCACCCGGCTTCTCCGCCTTCCACATGGCGAAGTCCCGCGGGTCCCGCTTGCCGGTCTCGCCTTCGCCGGAGGGCTGCCGCAGGTCGTCGATGTCCTGGTTCGACAGTTCCAGGTAGCCGGGGAAGGAGCGCACGTCGAAGTAGACATTGCCGTCGGCCTCGTAGGCGTGGCCGCGCTCGATCAGGCCGCGCATCATCTCGACCATCTCGGTGATGTGGCCGGTGGCGCGCGGCTCGTACGTCGGGGGCAGGCAGCCCAGGGCGTCGTAGCCGGCGTTGAACGCGCGCTCGTTCTCGTAGCCGATGGACCACCAGGGGCGTCCCTGGAGCGCCGACTTGGCGATGATCTTGTCGTCGATGTCCGTCACGTTGCGCACGAACGTGACGTCGTAGCCGCGGTAGTCGAACCAGCGGCGCATGATGTCGAAGTTGAGTCCGGACCTGATGTGCCCGATGTGCGGGGCGGACTGCACGGTCGCGCCACACAGGTAGATCGAGACACAGCCCGGCGTGAGCGGGACGAAGTCACGGACCTGCCGGGCGCTGGTGTCGTACAGCCGAATAGTCACCACTCAAGAGTAGTGGCCCTGCGGCAGTGCCCCGCGCCCCTTGGGGACGCGGGGACAAATTGTGACCACGGAAGCCGACGGAGGCCCACGGAGGGCCAGGGAAGGACACGGAGGGCCGGGGAGGCCGGGGAGCGGTCAGGCGAGCGAGCCGACGACCTTCCGCGGGGTGACCCGGACGACCACGCGCGGGGCGTCCTTGTGGGCCTCCGGGTTGAACTCGGCGTACGGCTTCCCGGTGTACTTCATCGACAGTTCGTCGATCAGCTCCTGGCCGCCTTCGGTGGTGAGGGTGGCGGTGCCGCGGATCTCGCCGTACAGGTACGGCTCGTCGAAGGGCTGAACGACCACGGTCACGCGCGGGTCGCGCCTGATGTTCTGCTCCTTGCGCCGCCCGACGGTCGTCGAGATCAGCAGATCGTGGCCGTCACGCTTCACCCAGACCGGAGACACCTGAGGGCTTCCGTCGGGCTGGATGGTGGCGAGTTTGACGAACACGGGGCCGTCGAGGATTTCTTTGAGCTTGTCACTGAGTGAGGCGGTCACGGTGCGGTCCTCCTGAACCCGTTGCACAGGAATTGATTCACTTCACAACCGCTACCCCACGCAGGCGCCCGCACCGTGTCAGGACGCGCGACTGCATCCTCCCGGGGGACACCGCCCGGGGACCCCCGGCCCAGGGCCTGTCCGGTGGATCAGGCCCAGCAAGATCCACCGGACAGGCCCTAGGAACCCGTCACCCCAGGTGACCCGTGCTGTCGCCGTGCGGCGAGGTGCGGTACACCAGCGCCGTGGCGATCGCTGCCAGCCCTTCGGCCCTGCCGGTGAGCCCGAGTCCGTCCGTCGTCGTGCCGGACACGGACACCGGCGCTCCGACCGCCGCGCTCAGCGCCTTCTGCGCCTCGTCGCGGCGCTTGCCGATCTTGGGCCGTACGCCGATGACCTGGACGGCGACATTGCCGATCTCGAAGCCCTCGGCGCGGACGATCCGGGCGGCCTCGGCGAGCAGGGTGACCCCGGCGGCGCCGGACCACTCGGGGCGGCTGGTGCCGAAGTGGGCGCCGAGGTCGCCGACGCCGGCGGCTGAGAAGAGCGCGTCGCAGGCGGCGTGGGCGGCGACGTCGGCGTCGGAGTGCCCGGCCAGCCCGTAACCGTCGCTGTCGGGGCCTTCCCAGAGCAGTCCGGCGCACCACAGTTCGCGGCCCTGCTCGAAGGCGTGTACGTCGGTGCCGATGCCGACCTGCGGCAGCGGGAGACGAGGAGATGCGTCAGAAGCCATCGTTGGCCCTCCTGCGGGCGAGTACGGCCTCGGCGAGGACGAGGTCCAGCGGGCGGGTCACCTTGAACGCCTCTTCATGGCCGGGTACGACCACGACGGGCACGCCGAGCTGCTCGACCATGCTCGCGTCGTCCGTGACGTCGTCGACGACGGTCTCGTGGGCGCGTACGAGGATGTCGCGGTCGAAGCCCTGCGGGGTCTGCACGGCGCGCAGCCTGGCTCGCTCGGGGGTGGCGACGACCGGCTCCGGCTCGCCCTTCCCGCGCGGCTCGACCTGCTTGACGGTGTCGGCGAGCGGCAGGGCGGGGACGACGGCGGGTGCGCCGTCCCGTACGGCCTCGATGACGGCGTCCACGGTGTCGACGGGGACCAGCGGGCGCGCCGCGTCGTGCACGAGGACGGTGCCGACCGTCTCGGGGAGCGCGTCGAGTCCTGCGCGTACGGACTCCTGGCGGGTGTCGCCGCCGGCCACGACGAGGAAGTCGGTCCGCTCGGGCAGGGCGTGGTCGTCGAGGAGGGTCTTGACCTCGGCGACACCTTCCGGCGGGGCGACCACGACGACGAGCGAGACGGCCCGGGAGGCCGCCATGGCGCGCACGGCGTGGATCAGCATGGGGGTGCCGTTGAGGGTGCGGAGCGCTTTGGGCGCGCCCGGGCCGAGCCGTACGCCCCGGCCTGCCGCGGGGATCACCACGGCGGTGCGGCCGGTGCGCGTTTGGTCTGACATCGGTTCCACTCCGGAGGTCGGGAGGGACGTCCCCCTTTGGCATGCCCAGGGCGGATTGGCATGGCCAGGTTTGTTTGGTCGGCCGATATGGGTATGGCCACAGCGTGCCGGGCGCGACGCCTTGACCGGACCCTTTCCGTGACGACTGGTTGAGCCAGCTGCGCCAGCTGCCCGGGCCCGGCACACCAAGGATGTCGGGGGACGGGGGACGTGGGGGATTGAGATTCTGGGCCGGCTTGCGTGCCGTGCGGTGCCTGCGCAGAACGTGCCGCGATGAACATGCCGCAGTGCCCGGCGACACAACCTTCCAGCTGGTCAGCGGGCACCGCGGCATTCAGTTCTGCACCGTGGACGCGTGCCTGTATCTGCCTGGTATCAGGACGGCGTCCTGGTATCAGGACCGCGTCAGGACGCGAGGACCTCGTCGAGCAGAGCCTCGGCCTTGTCCTCGTTGGTGTTCTCCGCGAGTGCCAGCTCGCTCACCAGAATCTGGCGAGCCTTGGCCAGCATGCGCTTCTCTCCCGCGGAGAGACCGCGCTCACGCTCGCGACGCCACAGGTCACGCACCACTTCGGCGACCTTGATGACATCGCCGGAGGCGAGCTTCTCGAGATTTGCCTTGTAGCGACGGGACCAGTTCGTCGGCTCCTCGGCGTACGGCGCACGCAGCACGTCGAAGACCCGGTCCAGCCCGTCCTGACCGACCACATCGCGCACGCCAACGAGATCCGCATTGTCCGCCGGCACACGAACCGTCAAGTCGCCCTGGGCGACCTTGAGCACCAAGTAGGTCTTGTCCACGCCTTTGATCTGGCGAGTTTCGATGGCCTCGATCAGCGCGGCCCCGTGATGGGGATAGACCACGGTGTCGCCAACCTTGAACGTCATGTGACAGGTACCCCTTCCGTGGCTATCCAGGGTAACACGAGAACGGCTTCTTCTGAATGGCGTTTTCGCAGGTCAGGGCATATCTCGGGGCTTGACAACAGCAACGTGAACGTGCTGCGGACGGCTTCCGGAAGGGGGTATTCGCAGGTCGGAGCGGCTGTGCGCGCACACAGAAACGCCCACGTTACACACACCACAACCCCTACCCAAGCGGACGAACGTCCCGATTTGCCTGGTTCCAAGCAGCGTACTTCACGTACTCCGTTCGAGGCCCGGTCACCCGTCCGGCGGGACGGCGAGAACGAATCCGAAATTGATCACCGGGCACCGCGTCGGAGGTTTTCCGTAAGGAATGTGTGAGGGCCCAAGGAATTGATCAACCTGGTTATGTGAACGGCAGACGAAATCCGGCCTCGGGGAGGGCGGGGATGCGCGCGCGGGCGGGCCGGGCCGGGGCGGGGCCGATTCGGGGGCGGGTCGGGTGCGGGACCCCGACGGGGGGTCGGTAACCTAAGCGCGCTGACACACCTTTAGCCCGTCCGTACGTCCTAGGAGATGCCGCCGCCGTGAGCAGCAGCCTTCGACGCGGCGCCCTCGCCGCCACCGCCCTTGCGATCTCGATCGCCTCGCTCTCCGCATGTGCTGCGGGCAACAACGCCCAGACGCTCGAAGTCAAGCCGGACAACGCCGAGACCTCGGTCGGAGACATCAAGATCCAGAACGCGGTGGTGATCACGCAGGCCGAGCCGAAGGCGGAGGGCCCTGCGGTCGTCTCGGCGACGCTGTTCAACAACAGCACGGAGGAGCAGACGCTCGAGGCCCTCACGCTGCCCGGCACCACGGCGACGGTGAAGCTCACGTCCGCCAAGGGCTCGGGTCCGGTGACGCTCCCGGCCGGCGGCTCGATCGTCCTCGGCGGCGAGGGCAACGCGGCCGCGGTGATCGAGAACAGCGCCGCGAAGAACGGTGACGTGCAGACCATCGCGTTCCGGTTCAGCGAGACCGGGGATGTCCGCATCGATGCGTTCGTCGTGCCCGCGACCAGCTACTACAAGGAGTACGGGCCGACCGGAGCGCCGCAGGCCCCGGCGGAGTCGCCTGCCGCCACGCCGACGGGCAGCCCCACCGGCAGCCCGACCGCCCCGCCGGAGGGCGAGCACGGCGGCGAGGCCACGACGACGCCGCCCGACTCCGCTTCGGCCTCGCACGACTCGGGCCACTGACACAC
>NZ_JBSGZO010000460.1:0-6586 GCF_053611045.1 Streptomyces sp. NPDC054841
ACTGCGACGACCGGAGTGACTGAGATGAGGCACAGCAAGGTCGGAAGCCTGATGGCGGGCGAGGTCGTCTCGGTCGTCCCCTCGACACCGTTCAAGGCTGTCGCCAAGCAGCTCGCCGAGCACGACATCAGCGGCCTGCCCGTACTGGACGAGGACGACAGGGTGGTCGGCGTCATCTCCGAGAGCGATCTTCTGGTGCGGCAGGCTTCGGCCGGAGGCTCCGGACATGAACAGCACATGCCCAGGCACGGTGCCGATGCCGGTACCGGGCCGGACGACGACAAGCGGGACGCGCTCACCGCCGCACATCTGATGACCGCGCCCGCCGTCACCGTTCACGCCGACGACACCGTCACGCAGGCCGCCAGGACGATGCTCCGACGCAGTGTGGAACGGCTGCCCGTGGTCGACGACGAGGACCGCCTCGTCGGCATCGTCACCCGGCGCGATCTCCTCCAGGTGTTTCTGCGCCCGGACCCGGAGATACGCCGCCGGGTCATCGGAGAGGTTCTCGTGGACACGCTGGGTCTTGCGCCCGACGCGATCGAGATCCATGTCGTCGACGGGGTGGTCACGCTGGACGGGCTGGTGGAGAAGCGCAGCGAGATCCCTGTTCTGCTGCGGCTGACGGAGCAGTTGGACGGAGTGGTGTCGGTGAAGGACCGCCTCGCCGCACGCGGCGACGACTCCGCACCGACGCCGCGCGAACAGACCGCACACGGGTTTCCCCGGTGAGATGCCCCCCCTCACGGACCCAGCCGCACTGGGCCGTTCGCAGGACATGCGATCTCCTGCTGTCGTCTCGCACGAGCGCGGTGAGCGAACTGATGAATCCTGAAGACGCTCAGCGATGAAGGAGTCACCGATGCGACATCGAAAAGTCGGGGAGCTCATGACCCGCGACGTCGTCCGCGTACGGCGGGACACCCCGTTCAAGGAGCTCGTGCGCGTGCTCTCGGACCATCGGGTCACCGCGGTGCCGGTGGTGGATGCCGAGGACCGGCCCCTCGGCGTCGTCTCGGAAGGAGACCTGCTCCGCAAGACCTCCGATCAGGCCGGCTCCACCGCGCTGCTGCCGGTTCCCGACGTGGATGCCTGGGAACGGGCAAAGGCCGAGGGGACAACGGCGGAGGAGCTGATGTCGGCACCCGCCGTGTGCGCGAGGCCGGAGTGGACCGTCGTCGAGGCCGCGCGACTCATGGAGGTGCAGAACGTCAAGCGCCTGCCGGTGGTCGACGAGAAGGACAGGCTGCTCGGCATCGTCAGCCGCCGCGACCTGCTGGGCATCTTCCTGCGCGACGACGAGGCCATCCGGCAGGAGATCGTGTCCGACGTGCTCGTGCGGACCCTCCGCCAGGATCCGTCCGCCGTCACCGTCGAGGTGCGTGAAGGGCAGGTCGTACTGCACGGCTCGGTGCCGTTCAAGGGCATGGTTCCCGCGATCGTACGGATGTGCAGCACCGTGGACGGTGTGGTCTCCGTGTCGGAGGACCTCTCGTTCGACGTCGACGACACCTCCTGAACCGGGACCGGCGACCGGACTGCGCCGTCGCCCGACAGCGCTCGGACGAGTACCCGTCGTTCCGGCCGGACACGGGCGGGAACGATCCGGCCGACCGGTCATGACAGAGCCTCGGGGTCGTCGTGAGTGCGGCCTGCCGTGGCCGCGTCGCCGAACTGACCGGCACTCCCGGGAGAACCCAGGGCCGTTCGGCCCGCGCGCGGGACTGTCGGCCCCTGCTGTCACCGCGCCCGGGCGGTGACGCTGGAAACGTGTCCGCGCGGCCCGAAGGAGGTCCGCACCATGAGCCGCCACGTCACCGTCGGCCTGGACGGTTCGCCCGAGAGCTACGCCGCCGCCGAGTGGGCGGCCCGGGAATCGCTGTTGCGCAAAGTGCCGCTGTACCTCGTGCACGCCGACGACTGGCCCATGACGGCGGCCGTTCCAGTGGCCGGCCCCGATGTGCAGCGCCGATGGGGTGACAAGCTCCTGGCCGATGCCGCGGAAGAGATGCGGCGTGACCATCCCTCCTTGGAGATCACCACACGGCGGCTGTCGGGGCGACCCGCCGCTGCGCTGTCCATCGAGGCAGGTGAGGCGGAGATGCTGGTGCTCGGCTCCCGTGGGCTGAGCGGCATCATGGGCTTCCTCGTCGGTTCGGTCGGTATGGCGACGATCAGCGCCACCGAGCAGCCGGTCGTGCGCGTGCGGGCCCTGACGCAGCCGGACACGGAGCCTCGCCCCGGCTCTCCCGGCCCGTACCGCGACGTGGTCGTCGGCGTCGACATCCACCAGAACAGCGACACGCTCCTGGCCTTCGCCTTCGACGAGTCCGCACGGCGTGGCTGTCGACTGCAAGCCGTATACGGCTGGTCGCTTCCGCCGGTCGTCCGCGACGCCTTGGCGCTCGAGGGGGCTCAGCAGGAACTGGCCCGCGACGCTGCCCGCGGCCTCGGCGACCTGATCGCCACCTGGCGGCGGAAGTTCCCATCGGTGGACGTCGAGGAGAGCGCCGTCATGGGTACTCCCGCGCAGCTGTTGGTGCACTACGCCGCCGACGCGGATCTCGTGGTCGTCGGTCGGGACATCCGCAGAGCTCCCATGGGCGCGCACATCGGCCCCATCGCCCATGCGGTGATGCACCACTCCACCGCGCCCGTCGCCGTCATCGCGCATGACTGACCGCCTCGTCGGCCAGGAGGTTTCCGTGCCTTCACCACCACTCGACACCGTCATCGTGGAATCCCTCGTCGAAGACGCGGTCTCGGCCCCGTCCATGCACAACGCGCAGCCCTGGAAGTTTCGTTTCCTTCGCGACAGAGGCGCGCTGCAGCTGCGCGCCGACCCGGAGCGCGCCATGCCGAAGACGGACCCGACACGCCGGGCGCTTCACCTCGGGTGCGGCGCCGCGCTGTTCAATCTACGAGTGGCGGCCGCGCACACGGGCCTCGAACCGGTCAGCACGCTGCTTCCCGACCCCGCCGATCCCTGGCTGCTCGCCGAGGTGGGCCTGGCCCGGCCCGTGAGTCCCGACGACGATCTCGCCGTCCTCCATCCCGCGATCCGCCGTCGGCACACCAGCCGCTTCCCGTTCACCGACGAGGAGATCCCGGAAGACATCCTGGACGGGCTGCGCGGCGCCGCGATGCTCGAAGGCGCCCGGTTGTACGTTCCCGACGCATGGCATGTGCAGTCGGTCCTGGACCTGGTGCACGACGCGGAGGGCCGCGAAGCGATGGACCCGGAGGTGCGGGCGGAGAGGGCCCGCTGGACGGAGACGGACGCCGGGGGCGGCGCGCGGCAGGACGGAATACCCGCCTACGCGTTCGGCCCCAGCCAGCGGGATGTCACCGCACCCGTACGAGACTTCGCCGGCCGTCGCCCCGTCGTGGACCGTGGCTCGGCCACGTTCGAGAAGAAGCCGTGTCTCGCTCTGCTCGGCACAGTCACCGACCGTCCCGCGGACTGGCTGCGGGCCGGTGAGGCAATGGAGCGTGTCCTGCTCCAGGCCACTCTGGACGGGCTGGTCACCTCCCTGACGTCCCAGGCCCTCGAATGGCCGGAACTGCGGTGGGCCGTGCGTGACCCTGGGGCGGCGATGGGCCATGTGCAGATGGCGATCCGCCTCGGTTACGGCCCCACGGGGCCTGCTACTCCACGCCGGCCGGTGCGTGATGTGCTCGACGTCGTGTGACACCCGGCTGCCCCCGGCCCGCGGGACGGCCGCGCCGGGCCGCCGCCTCCGCCCGGCGATACGGGCGCCGGCTCTCCCCCTGGGCGTTCAGCCCGACACGTCCCCGACCGCCGGTCGGTCGCCGGCGTTCAGCCCGCGCCCGCCCCGCGAGTTCACTACCCGACGGCCGGTGATCCGCGTAGGTGTGATCGCCAGCCACAGCTCCCGTTGCCCTCCGGCCCAGAGAGGGGAGGGTGCTTCCTGTTCCAGCCGTAGCATGACGCCGGTCCCGGGCGTCGCCCGTATTCGGCCTGGGTGCCGTCGATCAGGTGGCCGAGGACCCAGCCACCACCGCCCCGGCACTGCCCGTACCTGCTGTCCCGGCAGAAGCGGCAGCGCCCGCAAGCGGAGATGCAGGACACCAGCACCCTGTCACCGGGGCGCACCGTGCGGACGTCCTCACTGGTCTCCATGACCTCGCCCACCGCCTCGTGTCCGAGGATCCTCCCAGGGGTCACCTCAGATACATCGCCCTTGATGATGTGCAGATCGGTGCCGCAGATGGTCACGGCATCGACCCGGATGATCGCGTCAGCCGCGTCCTTGATACCCGGATCCGGTACGTCCTGCCACGCGGTCTTCTCCGGTCCCTGGAAGACGAGTGCCTTCATGACGTCGTCCTCACTGCCCGACTGCGCGCGAGGTGCTGGGGGCTTCCCGCGGGGTGCTCGAGAGTGGTCACCGTCAGGTTGCCCCGGGGGGGCAGCATGGCCGCTTGGGCCGGTCGGTCCTCCGGCAGGACCTCTAGGCCCAAGCGCCGGCGCGCACGGAGTGTGAAACCTTCCTCGGCAGCGTGGGAACCGTCACCGGCAGCGCATTCCTCGTCGAAAGCGAACACGCCCGCGTCCTTGTCGACTCGGCTGCGGGCTCTTCCGGGGTCTCGCCGACCTGCGGCGCCGCAACTGGCGGCCGCTCCCGTGCGTCAGCGGCGACCTCGGCCGACCCGGACGCCCGTTACTGCGCCCGGCCGAGCCGTTCTCCGGCGCGGACGTGCCCCGCGCGGACGAGGCCCTCCTGGCCTTCTGAGCCGAGCCGTTCGGGCCGTCCGGTATGCCCGTCAGGCCCTGTGCGGCCAGCGGGCCAGGAGCCACTCGGGCGAAGGACGGGTGAGGGCAGGGCCCATGTCCGAACCGACCCATGCTCGAAGAGGAACCCGTCATGGACCACACCCCTACACCATGGACGACGTGATGACCAGGACTGTCGTGGCCGTCGTTCCGGATGCACACTTCAAGGAGATCGTCGCGGCCATGGAGCAGTGGAAGGTCACCGCCATGCCCGTGCTGGAAGGCGAAGGCCGCGTCGTCGGCGTGGTCTCCGAGGCGGATCTGCTGGTCAAGGAGGAGCTGCACGACAGCGATCCGGGCTTGATCGAGCAGATGCGGCGCCTGGACGACACTGCCAAAGCCTATGCGTCCAGGAAGTTGTGGACGTCGGTCGCGAAGGCCTGCGCGTGCTGGAACAGGAAGCCGTGCGCGGAGTCCGGGTACAGCTTCACGACCGCGTCGGGGATCAGCGCGGCGGTGAGATGCGAGTACCAGGGCAGGATCATCCGGTCGTCGTCGCCGTTGGCGATGAACACGGGCTGCTCGATGGCGGCAAGCCGCTGGAGCTTGCCGAAGTCCGCCCTCGGCCCGCGCGGCGGCCGCCCCGTGGTCCAGGGCGTGGATCGGACACCGGCGCGGTCGCCGCCGCGGCGGGGCCGATCGAAAACGCCGCCATGGCGGCCGCGGCAACGGTGGCCGCGACAGCGGTGAAACCCCGCTTGCCGTGCAGGCGGATTCCCGTTGTCTGTCGGGCTTTCATGCATCCGCCACCTTGGCGTGCTCTCCGTTGAGCCACCGGGCGACGGTCGCGCCGTATGCGGCGGCGGCCTGCTCCCAGGGGAAGTGACCGGAGTCGAAGGAGACGAGGCGGCTGTTCGGGAGCCGCTCGTGCAGGTAGACGCCGTTGGACGGCGGTACCAGTTCGTCGTGCTCGGCGCTCATCACCAGCACCGGTGTCATGATCGACGGCAACAGGTCTCCGAGGACCGGGAGTTACGCGGGGTACGCGCGGACGTAACGCGCCGACTCGGCGAAGCGTCCGTCCTCGTAGGCGGACACATAGTCCTCCCGCACTTCGGGCTCCTCGCCCTTGGGCGCCCGGGTATGGCCGCCATGTTCGCGCAGATGGGCGTTCTGCCGGTGGGCGTTCTGCCGGACTTCGCGTCCGCAGTCACGGCCTCCGCGGCCGAACGATAGGGCCGACCGACAAGAGTGTGCGGCTACTCAGCATCCATACACCCACGAGCCCCCCGCCGGGCGGTCCCAGGCGCCGGCGTCCGCGTCGCCGGCTCGTCCCGCGTCGTCCGGGGTGGCGAATCACCGCAATCCGGCGAGGCCCCTCCGGTCTCGCGGTGAGTGTGTCGGCCTTCACCGTCCACCGCCGGCCCTGCTCCTCGACGGCGACGAACACCTGGTGCTGCTGCTTGCCCGCCGGTAGGCGGCGTTGAAGGCGTCGACGTCGGTGGCGTCCGGGACCAGGCCGGGCGGACACGGTGTGGGCAGCGGTTGCATGAGGAACACCGTGCCAGGACCAGGAAGTACGCGGGATATCCGATGCCGGAACGGTCGCCTGCTCCGACGCGGGTGTTCGGTCAGTCGGGTGGGGGCGGGGCCGTGGCGGGACCTGTGAGGGTGTCGAGTTGGGCGGCGAGGTCGGGGTGGGGGGTGGTCAGGTAGGGGCGGGTGGCGTTGAGGGGGTGGATGAGGTCGGCGGGGTCGTTGTGGGCGAGGGCTGAGGGGCGCTGTCGCGGGGCGGCGGGGCGGCGGGGCGGCGGGGCGGCGGGGCGGCGGGGCGGCGGGGCGGAA